>NZ_KV811500.1:4875-72164 GCF_001813105.1 Streptococcus sp. HMSC072C09
GAGGCTAGGACTTTTGTCCCAGCCTCTTTTTCTTATGCATGTGGGGGGAGCCAAGAAAGATCGAACTGAAGCAATTGGGCTTCAAGGAGATCCTGATGGGAAATCTCTTGCTGCTCTTTGCCATTTAATCGGGCTTTTTGGATGAAATAGGCACCTGTAGTATGGGAGTTGGCGCAGATCTTGAGCTCTTGCTTGGGAAGATGGAGAAGGACTTCTTTAAAGAGGGGGAGCCCTAGATCATAGATTGGTTTTCCTGGGCAGGTTGGGTAGAGTCCAAGGGCCGACCAGATGTACCAAGCAGATAGGCTACCGTTGTCCTCATCACCTGGATAGGCTTGGAAATCTTGATGGAAAGCTTGGGAACGGATCTGGTGGATAAGGAGATTGGTATATTCGGGGTGAAGACTATGGCGGAAGAGATAGGGAATGTGAAAGCTAGGCTGATTGGAGATGGCGATCTGCCCAAATGGAGCCTGGGCCATCTCACTCATTTCGTGGATTTCATAGCCGTAACCTGTTGCTTCAAATTGAGGTCTTTGATTGGCCAGATCCAGCAGTCGTTGGGTGAAAGCTCTTTTCCCCCCCATCAATTCTATTAGACCTGAGAGGTCGTGTAAGGCTCCAAAAGTAGCCTGGATTGCAGAGCATTCTGCATAATCTCCTCCCCAGCTGGTAGGAGAGAAGGGTTCTTTAAAGTTTCCATTGGTGGATCGCGCTCTCATGAAGCCTGTTTGGGTATCATACAATGTTCGGTAGGAGAGGCTGGAAGTAGCATACCGAGTAGCTGTTTCTGCATGCCCCAATTGCTTTGCAACGCTAGCAATGCAAAAATCACTATAGGCATAATCGAGGCTGTGGCTAACGCTTTCGTGAAAATCATCGGGTAGGTAGCCAAGCACTTTGTAGGCTTCATTGCCATGGCGACCAAAATGTTGCGTGGGATCCGTTTTTTGGGCTGTCTGGAGCATGGCTGTGAGCATGTTTTCATGTAGGTCTGGTGCGATCCCTTTTGTGACAGCATCTGCGAAGACTCCATCAATGAGAGTGCCTGGCATCATCCCTCGTTCATCTGGGGCCAACCATTTTGGTAGAAAACCAGTATCCTGGTAAGTGTTTAAAAATCCTTCGAGAAAGTGACGGTAATAATCGGGGTAGACAAGGCTAAAGAGCGGAAAAGATGTTCGGAAGAGATCCCAGAATCCGATATTGGTATAAGCTTTTCCTGGTTTGATTTCATTATGGGTGACATCCAGGTGCCAGTCATTTCCCTCGGTATCTGTTTCATAAAAGGTTTGAGGAAAAAGGAGGAGTCGGTACAGGCAGTGGTCGAAAAAGGCTTGATCACATCCTCCGTTATCTTTCACTTCAATTCGTTTTAGTAGCTGATTCCATTGATCAGCTGCTTCTTTTTTAGCTTTTTCTAAAGAAAGGTGAGGAAGATGGCTGTGAGCCATGTCTTGGGACAGATAAGAGCTTCCTAATTGGACGGTCACCTCATTGCTAGCAAAGGTGAGAAAAAGATCCTGATCGATGTGAGTGACAGTCTCGATCGGCTGGCTAAATTGCCACTGGAGATAGAAAGAGTAGGAAGTATCTGCGGTATGGGCCTGATCCAGAATGTGGAAGTGACAGGTGTGGTCTGTAAGGGTCAAGTCCTCTAGTTCATTTGCTGCATGAAAGCAGAGAGTCAATTTTTCTGGCGCTTGAAAGCGCATGACAGCCCCGTAGTGGCTTGGAACCAGCTCGCTTTGAATCTGATAACGTTCCGAAAAAATACGGAGGTAGTGGGGCTGAAAAAGAGCTTCTTTGATCGAATAACTGCTCTGGCGACGGAAGAGGTCGGAACTTGTAACTTCTCCTGTGATGGGCGTGATGAGGCACCAAGCGTAGTCTCCGATCCAAGGACTAGGCTGGTGGGTGAGGCGAAAACCCTGAAAAATAGGGAGATTGGGGTTGAAAAACCAAGCTCCTTGTTCGTGTGTCGTCTGGGGAAGAAAGTAATTCATTCCAAAAGGGACTCCGGTATAAGGGAGGGTGTTTCCGTGCGAATAGTGGGGATGATTATCACTTCCCCAGCGGGTATCGATGGTCTGGCAAGTAGTGTGCATCTGGTCTCCTTTTTCTTCATCAACCTTAAATGGTCTGTGTTTTTCTTTGGACACGCAGTGGTATTTTCTTCATTGTATCAAAGTGTTGTCAAATATGATAGCGTTTTTATCAAATGGAAAATTTTGTAGAAAAAGGGCTATAGTTTGCGTATGTATTTCCCCATTGAAATCTTTTATACTGAATAGGAAAGAATCGATACGTGTGAGGAAAAAAATGACCTATTCAAAAGAAATTGTGCGAGAATGGCTGGACCAAGTAGCAGAACGTGCCAAGGAGTACCCTGAATGGGTGGATGTCTTTGAGCGTTGCTATACAGACACTTTAGACAATACAGTTGAAATCTTAGAAGATGGCTCAACCTTTGTGTTGACAGGGGATATCCCAGCTATGTGGCTTCGGGACTCGACTGCTCAGCTTAGACCATACCTTCATGTGGCAAAAAGAGATCCTCGTTTGCGCCAGACCATTGCTGGTTTGGTTAAACGCCAGATGACTTTGATTCTCAAGGATCCCTATGCCAACTCTTTCAATATTGAGGAGAACTGGAAGGGGCATCACGAGACCGACCACACCGATTTGAATGGCTGGATTTGGGAACGCAAGTATGAAGTGGATTCGCTTTGCTATCCCTTGCAGTTGGCTTATCTTCTCTGGAAGGAAACTGGTGAGACTAGCCAATTTGATGAAACTTTTGTTACGGCGACCAAGGAAATTCTTCATCTCTGGACAGTGGAACAAGACCACAACCATTCACCTTATCGCTTTGTTCGGGATACGGATCGTAAGGAAGACACGTTAGTGAATGACGGCTTTGGTCCAGAATTTGCCGTGACAGGGATGACCTGGTCAGCCTTTCGTCCAAGTGATGATTGTTGTCAATATAGCTACTTGATTCCGTCAAATATGTTTGCGGTCGTTGTCTTGGGTTATGTGCAAAAAATCTTTGCAGAGTTGAATCTAGCTGATAGTGAAAGCATCATTGCTGACGCTAAACGTCTGCAAGCTGAGATTCAAGAAGGGATCGAAAATTATGCCTACACCACTAATAGCAAGGGTGAGAAGATTTATGCCTTTGAGGTAGATGGTTTGGGAAATGCTAGCATCATGGATGATCCTAACGTACCAAGTTTGTTAGCTGCTCCCTATCTGGGTTACTGTGCTATTGACGATGAGGTCTACCAAGCCACTCGTCGGACTATTTTGAGCCCTGAAAATCCTTACTTCTATGAAGGGAAGTACGCAAGTGGACTCGGAAGTTCCCATACCTTTTATCGCTATATTTGGCCGATTGCTTTATCCATCCAAGGATTGACAACGACGGACAAGGCAGAGAAGAAATTCTTGCTTGATCAGTTGGTTGCTTGTGATGGTGGCACGGGTGTCATGCACGAAAGCTTCCACGTAGATGATCCGACTAAATACTCGCGCGAATGGTTCTCTTGGGCCAACATGATGTTCTGCGAATTAGTCTTGGATTACTTGGATATTCGTTAATGAGCTGTCGCTCAACAGATTCTTCTAAAGATTCACAAATCTATTTTTAAATTTAAGTTAGAATGAGGTTTTACTCATGGAAAATGTTGTTGTACATATCATTTCTCACAGCCACTGGGATCGTGAGTGGTATCTACCTTTTGAAAGCCACCGCATGCAATTGGTGGAATTATTTGACAATCTGTTTGATCTTTTCGAAAATGATCCTGAATTCAAAAGCTTCCACTTGGATGGCCAAACCATCGTCCTTGATGACTATTTAGAAATTCGCCCTGAAAACCGTGACAAGGTGCAGCGTTATATCGACGAAGGCAAACTCAAGATTGGACCCTTCTATATCTTGCAGGATGATTACTTGATTTCCAGTGAAGCTAACGTCCGCAATACCTTGATTGGACAAGCGGAATGTGCCAAATGGGGCAAATCTACGCAGATCGGTTATTTCCCAGATACCTTTGGAAATATGGGGCAAGCTCCTCAAATCCTTCAAAAATCAGGGATTCACGTAGCGGCCTTTGGGCGTGGTGTCAAGCCAATTGGATTTGACAACCAAGTTCTTGGAGATGAGCAATTTACTTCTCAATTTTCTGAAATGTACTGGCAAGGGGCAGATGGTAGCCGTGTACTGGGCATTCTCTTTGCCAACTGGTACAGTAATGGGAATGAAATTCCAGTGGATAAAGACGAAGCATTGGCTTTCTGGAAACAAAAATTGGCAGATGTTCGTGACTATGCATCGACCAACCAATGGTTGATGATGAATGGTTGTGACCACCAACCGGTTCAACGAAACTTGAGTGAAGCCATTCGTGTGGCCAACGAACTCTTCCCTGACGTGACCTTTATTCACAGTTCCTTTGATGACTACGTGCAAGCAGTGGAAAGTGCCCTTCCTGAACAGTTATCAACGGTTACGGGAGAATTGACCAGCCAGGAAACCGATGGTTGGTACACACTGGCAAATACGTCTTCTTCTCGGATTTATCTCAAGCAAGCCTTCCAAGAAAACAGCAACTTACTCGAGCAAGTGGTGGAACCTTTGACCATCATCACTGGTGGACATAACCACAAGGATCAATTGACCTATGCCTGGAAGACGCTCTTACAAAATGCGCCACACGATAGTATTTGTGGATGTAGCGTGGATGATGTTCACCGTGAAATGGAAGTTCGTTTTGCTAAGGTCAATCAAGTCGGAAACTTTGTCAAGACCAACCTCCTCAATGAATGGAAAGAGAAACTCGCGACTCAAAAAGCCCAGAGTGAGCATCTCTTTACGGTCATCAATACAGGCTTGCATGATAAGGTGGATACCGTCAGCACGATCGTCGATGTAGCGGTTTGTCCATTTAAGGAGTTGCATCCGACAGAAGGCTTCAAGAAAATGGCAGCTTTGACCTTGCCAGACTATCATGTAGAAGATTTAGACGGTCATCTTGTAGAAGCAGATATTGAAGACTTGGGGGCAAGTTTTGGCTATACCTTGCCTAAGGATAAATTCCGCCAACCCTATATTGCACGTCAAGTGCGCGTGACGGTTCCGGTTCATTTGGCAGCCTTGTCTTGGACGACCTTCCAGCTCTTAGAAGGTAAAGCACCTCATCATGATGGTCTGTTCCAAAATGGGGTGATCGATACACCATTTGTAACCCTTAGTATCGATGATGGTTTAACCCTCTATGATAAAACGACCAATGAGGCTTATGAGGATTTCCTTCGCTTCGAAGACCGCGGTGATATCGGAAATGAATATATCTACTTCCAACCAAAAGGAACAGAGCCGATCTTTGCTCAACTGAAAGGTTATGAAGTTCTAGAAAACAATGCTCGCTATGCCAAAATCTTGCTCAAGCATGACTTGACCATTCCAGTCAGCGCAGATGAAAAATTGGATGCAGAACAAAGAGGCATTATCGAGTTTATGAACCGCCAGGTAAGACGCTCAGAAGAGCTGACAACCATCCCTCTTGAAACGGAGATGACCATCTTTGTAGATGACCCGCAAATTCGCTTCAAGACGCGCTTCACCAATACAGCCAAGGATCACCGTATCCGCCTCTTGGTGAAAACTCATAACACGCGTCCAAGCAACGACTCGGAAAGCATTTATGAGGTGGTGACACGGCCAAATAAACCGGCCGCTTCTTGGGAAAATCCTGAAAATCCCCAACACCAGCAAGCTTTCGTCAGCTTGTATGATGACGTCAAAGGGGTAACAGTAGCCAATAAAGGTTTACATGAATATGAAATTTTAGGGGATGATACCGTTGCCGTGACCATTCTTCGGGCTTCTGGAGAACTTGGTGACTGGGGCTATTTCCCAACACCAGAAGCACAATGCTTGCGGGCCTTTGAGGTGGAATATGCAGTAGAATGCCATCAATCTCAGGGGCGCTTCTCCGCTTATCGCCGAGCTAAAGCTTTACAGACACCGATGACTAGCCTCCAAGTTGAAAAACAAGAAGGAAGTGTAGCGGCGTCTGGTAGCTTATTCAAGCATACAGCCTTGACACATCCTCAGGTTTGCCCAACAGCCTTTAAGGTGGCTGAGAATGAAGAAGGTTATGTCCTTCGTTACTACAACATGAGTCAAGAAAATATCCGCGTGTCTGAAAAACAACAAACCATTCTTGACTTGTTGGAACGCCCATACCCAGTCCATTTAGGATTATTGGCACCACAGGAAATTCGTACAGAACTCATTCAAAAAGAAGAAATTTAATTTCAAAAAGTAAACATAAACAGAAAGGAGGAGCGAAAAAGTAAGAACCAACTGCAGATTCGCTCCTTTTTGCAGGTGAAAGCAATGACCATTGCAACAATTGATATCGGAGGGACTGGCATTAAGTTTGCTAGTCTAACTCCTGATGGAAAGATTTTAGATAAGACCAGCACCCCAACTCCAGAAACTCTAGAAGATTTATTGGCTTGGTTGGACCAACGCTTGTCAGAACATGACTATCGTGGGATTGCTATGAGTGTTCCAGGAGCGGTCAATCAAGAAACAGGTGTGATCGAGGGGATTAGTGCCATTCCTTATATCCATGGTTTTTCATGGTACCAGGCCCTTGCTCATCACCAGCTACCTGTCCATCTAGAAAATGATGCCAACTGTGTTGGACTTAGTGAACTGCTAGCTCATCCTGAGATTGAAAATGCAGCCTGTGTTGTCATTGGCACAGGGATTGGCGGGGCCATGATTATCAATGGCAAAATTCATCGTGGTCGCCATGGCTTGGGTGGAGAGTTTGGTTACATGACTACTATCGAACCAGCAGAAAAACTCAACAACTGGTCACTATTAGCTTCTACAGGAAACATGGTTCGCTATGTCATCGAAAAATCTGGTCAAACCGACTGGGATGGCCGTAAGGTTTACCAAGAGGCTGCAGCAGGCAATGCCCTTTGCCAAGAAGCCATTGAGCGGATGAATCGTAATCTTGCTCAAGGCTTGCTCAATATCCAGTATCTAATCGACCCAGATGTCATTAGCCTAGGTGGTTCTATCAGTCAGAACCCTGATTTTATCAAAGGGGTGCAAAAAGCAGTAGACGTCTTTGTGGAAAGATATGAAGAGTATACAATTGCGCCAGTTATCCAAGCTTGCACCTATCAGGCAGATGCCAATCTCTACGGTGCCCTTGTCAACTGGTTACAGGAGGAAAACCAATGGTAAATTTTACCGGAATTAGCAGTAAACAACAGCAAGCTATAGACTTACTTCAAAAGCACATTTCTCTACCAGATGTAGAAGTGGCAGTCGCTCAGTCTGACCAAGCTTCTATCTCTATCAAGGGTGAGGGCGGAGAATATCAATTGACTTATCGCAAACCTCACCAACTCTATCGCGCCTTGTCTGTTCTCGCAACAGTATTAGCAGAAGGTGATAAGGTGGAGATTGAGGAGCAAGCGGCTTATGAAGATTTAGCCTACATGGCTGACTGTTCGCGAAATGCGGTTCTAAATGTTGCATCTGCTAAGCAGATGATTGAAGTCTTGGCGCTCATGGGTTATTCAACCTTTGAGCTCTACATGGAAGACACCTATCAGATTGAAGGGCAACCTTATTTTGGTTATTTCCGCGGGGCTTATGCAGCTGAAGAATTACAGGAAATCGAAGCTTATGCCCAGCAGTTTGATATGACCTTTGTACCATGTATCCAGACCTTGGCCCACTTGTCAGCTTTTGTCAAGTGGGGTGTCAAAGAAGTCCAGCAACTCCGTGATGTAGAGGACATTCTCCTTATCGGCGAAGAAAAAGTTTACGACCTAATCGACGGCATGTTTGCTACTTTATCTAAACTACAAACACGCAAGGTCAATATCGGCATGGACGAAGCCCACTTGGTTGGTTTGGGACGCTATCTCATCTTAAATGGTGTTGTGGATCGTAGCCTCCTCATGTGTCAACATTTGGAGCGCGTGCTGGATATTGCAGACAAGTATGGTTTCCACTGCCAGATGTGGAGCGATATGTTCTTCAAACTCATGTCAGCAGATGGTCAGTACGACCGTGATGTCGAAATTCCAGAAGAAACTCGTGTTTACTTAGACCGTCTCAAAGACCGTGTGACCTTGGTTTACTGGGATTATTATCAGGATAGCGAAGAAAAATACAACCGTAACTTCGGTAACCACCACAAGATTAGCCAGGATATTGCCTTTGCAGGTGGTGCTTGGAAATGGATTGGTTTTACGCCCCACAACCAATTTAGCCACTTAGTAGCTATTGAAGCCAATAAAGCCTGCCGTGCCAATCAGATCAAGGAAGTCATCGTGACGGGATGGGCAGATAATGGTGGTGAAACAGCCCAATTCTCTATCTTACCGAGCTTGCAAATTTGGGCAGAACTCTGCTACCGCAATGACCTAGACCGTTTGTCAGCTCATTTCGAAACCAATACAGGTCTATCCGTTGAGGACTTTATGCAGCTTGACCTTGCCAACCTCTTACCAGACCTGCCAGGTAATATACATGGTATCAACCCTAACCGCTATACCTTTTATCAGGATGTTCTCTGCCCAATTCTTGACAAGCACATGACACCTGAACAGGACAAACCACACTTTGCCCAAGCAGCTGAGACTCTTTCTGACATTAAAGAAAAAGCTGGAGTCTACGCTTATCTTTTCGAAACTCAGGCCCAGTTGAATGCTATTTTAAGTGGCAAGGTTGATGTAGGCCGACGCATTCGTCAAGCCTATCAAGCAGATGATAAAGAAAACTTGCAACAAATCGCTAGGGAAGAATTACCAAAATTAAGAAGCCAGATTGAAACCTTCCACAAGCTCTTTAGCCAGCAATGGTTGAAAGAAAACAAGGTCTTTGGCTTGGATACAGTAGACATCCGTATGGGTGGACTCTTGCAACGCATCAAGCGAGCAGAAAATCGGATTGAAGACTATCTAGCCGGTTCTATCTCACGTATCGATGAACTAGAAGTAGAGATTTTGCCATTCAACGATTTCTACGCAGACAAGGATTTCGCAGCAACAACAGCTAACCAGTGGCATACCATTGCGACAGCTTCGACCATTTATACAACCTAAAAAATGCCAAGTTGGATGACAGATGTCTCATCCACGGTGGATAGGAGTAGAAGAGGAGCTGTGTTTACAATCGCCCTTTTCTACTCCTTTTTTAAAGCTATGTCATAAATTTGTAGAATTTTTTCTATAATTAGGAGTTTGAAAATAGAAAATGGCTATCTTATAATAAGTATTGTAAACGCTACCAAAGCAAAAACACGCTCAAGGCTCAAAGGGGGGAGTTAAATGAAAAAGTTTGTAAGGACTCTGAGAGAAAATTTCATTTTTCTTTTAATGGTCTTACCGGGTGCAGCGTGGTTAATCTTATTCTTCTATATTCCGGTTTTTGGGAATATCGTAGCATTTAAGGACTATCATATCACAGGAGAGGGCTTCATCGACAGTGTCATGAAGAGTAAATGGGTTGGTTTTGACAACTTCAAGTTCCTCTTTAGTTCCAAAGATGCCTACATTATTACAAGAAATACGGTCTTGTACAACTTAGGATTTATCTTCTTAGGATTGATTGTTTCCGTTGGGATCGCCATCATCTTTAGTGAGTTGAGATCAAAAAGAGTGGTCAAGGTGCTTCAAACCTCCATGCTCTTCCCATACTTCCTATCATGGGTTATCATCAGCTTCTTCACCGATGCCTTCCTGAACGTGGACAAAGGATTGGTCAACCACATCTTAGCTTCGTTTGGTATGAAAGCCATCAATTTCTACTCGGAATTGTGGATCTGGCCAGCGCTTCTCCTCTTCTTAGGAATCTGGAAAGGCTTTGGTTATAGCAGTGTCATGTACTATGCAACCATCATGGGAATTGACCCAACTTACTATGAAGCAGCGACCGTGGATGGTGCGTCTAAGTGGCAACGCATTCGCAACATCACCATTCCTCAGTTGTCTTCCTTGATTACAGTCTTGACCATTCTTGCAGTCGGAAATATCTTCCGCGCAGACTTCGGTCTCTTCTACCAAATCCCGCATAATGCTGGAGCGCTCTATAGTGTGACCAACGTTATTGATGTTTATGTCTACAACGGTTTGACCAAGTCAGGGGATATCGGGATGACAGCAGCAGCCGGTCTTTACCAATCGGTAGTCGGTTTGGTTCTTGTTTTAATCTCAAATATCATTGCCCGTCGCATTGATAAGAATGCCGCTCTCTTCTAGAAAGGAGGATCGTATGAAAAAATCAACCATTCAAAAAGAAAAAATTGATAATGTCGGGATCCATTCTTTCAGTAAGAAGAGCAACTTCTTCTTTACCTTGTTGTTGACCTTAGTCGGATTGACCTGTGTACTTCCCTTCATCTTCGTTGTCATGATCTCTTTGACAGACGAACAAAGTTTGGCAGTCCATGGATTCCAATTCTGGCCAGCAAAATTTGGATTTGATGGTTACCTTTTCTTGGTACAGTTCAAAGACAAAATCTTGCAAGCCCTCTTCATTACCTTGTTTGTGACTATTGTGGGAACAGCATGTAATGTCTTTATCACAACAACCTATGCTTATGCTATCTCACGGAGTACCTTTAAATACCGCAAGTTCTTTACCGTATTTTCACTCCTTAGTATGCTCTTTAGTGCAGGGTTGGTTCCAAGCTACATTGTGACCACTCAACTCTTGCAGTTAGGTGATACCATCGGGGCTTTGATTATCCCAATGTTGCTCAGTCCATTTAACATCATCTTGATGCGGACCTTCTTTAAACGGACCATTCCAGAAGCTATCCTTGAATCCGCTCGGATCGATGGGGCAAGTGAAACACGGATCTTTTTCCAAATCTGCTTGCCATTGTCTCTACCAGGGATTGCGACTATCAGTTTGTTCACTGCTTTAGGGTTCTGGAACGACTGGTTCAATGCCCTCCTCTATATTAAGAGTGACAACCTTTACCCATTGCAATACCTCTTGATGCAAATCCAAAACAATATGGATTACATCGCTAAAAACGTCGGGGTATCCGGCCAATTGGCAGGAGCTGTACAATCCATCCCACGGGAAACAGGACGTATGGCCATGGTGGTTGTGGCAACAGTGCCAATCGCCATTCTCTATCCATTCTTCCAACGCTACTTTGTAAAAGGCTTGACCATCGGTGGTGTGAAAGAATAACATCGTTCATTGAAAATCAGCAGGATTTTCAACTCATAACTTAGTCTAAAAAGAAAATAACATAAAGGAGATTTTTCTTATGAAAAATTGGAAAAAATACGCGTTAGCATCTGCTAGTGTCATCGCTCTTGGAGCTACTCTTGCTGCTTGTGGAAACCTTACAGGGAACAACAAGAAGTCAGCAACAACTGAAGACGGTAAACCAATCATCAAGATGTACCAAATCGGTGATAAACCAGATAACTTGGATGTTCTTCTTAAAAACGCCAACAAGATCATTGAAAAGAAAGTTGGCGCAAAATTGGATATTCAATATCTTGGTTGGGGTGACTACGCACAAAAAATGAACGTTATCATCTCATCTGGTGAAAACTATGATATTGCCTTTGCTAATAACTACGTGATCAACGCTCAAAAAGGTGCTTATGCTGACTTGACAGAATTGTACAAGAAAGAAGGGAAAGACCTTTACAAAGCACTTGACCCAGCTTACATCAAAGGGAACACTGTAAATGGTAAGATCTATGCTGTTCCAGTAGCAGCTAACGTGGCATCTTCTCAAAACTTTGCCTTCAACGGACCACTTCTTGAAAAATATGGTATCGACGTTTCAAACGTGAAAGACTATGCTTCTCTTGAACCAGTCTTGAAAGCTATCAAAGAAAAAGATCCAAACGTTGTTCCATTTGCAATGAACAAGAGCTACGGTGGACCTTCAGATGACTTCGACTATGTGGCTGTTGATGGACTTCCATTCGTTGTTGACTTGAAAGGTGACACCACTAAGATCGTTGACCGTTACACAATTCCTCGTTATGTAGAAAACTTGAAGACTCTTCACAAATACTACGAAGCAGGATACATTCCAAAAGACGTAGCAACGAGCGACACTGGTTATGATCTTTCTCAAGATACATGGTTGGTTCGTGAAGAAACAGTAGGACCAGCTGACTACGGTAACAGCTTGCTTTCTCGTGTAGCAAACCGTAAGATCGACATCAAACCATTTACTGAACTGTACAAGAAAAACAACACCACTCAAGTAGCTAACTTTGTTATCTCAAACAACTCTAAGAACAAAGAAAAAGCTATGGAAGTGTTGAATCTCTTGAATACTAACCCAGAACTCTTAAACGGTCTTGTTTATGGACCAGAAGGCAAGAACTGGGAAAAAGTTGCCGGCAAAGAAAACCGTGTCAAAGTCTTGGATGGCTACAACGGAAACACTCACATGTCTGGATGGAACACTGGTAACAACTGGATTCTTTACATCAACGAAAACGTAACTGATGAACAAATTGCACAATCTAAGAAAGATTTGGAAACTGCAAAAGAATCTCCAGCACTTGGCTTCATCTTTAACACAGATAAAGTGAAATCAGAAATCACTGCTCTTACAAATACTTTGAACCAATTTGCAGGTGCTATCAATACTGGTACTGTGGATCCTGAAGTAGAAGTTCCTAAGATGCTTGAAAAATTGAAATCAGAAGGTGCTTACCAAAAAGTGCTTGACGAAATGCAAAAACAATACGACGAATTCCTTGCTTCTAAAAAATAAGAACAGGTAGTTCGAAAAAGGCTTTGGAGGAATCTCCAGAGCCTTTTCATGTCTTTATGAAAATAGAACTGTAAATGAAAATCAATATTTCAATTTACCAATGCAAATAAGGGAAAGCGTTTTATTTTTATGGTATAATAGAATCACTAATTGGAAAAGAGGCTGAATGATGGGAAAAATCATCGAGTTCATTTTTACGAGAGTCTATGTTGCTATGCTGGTAACAGGGATTTTTTGGGTCTTGACGATCTGTGGGGGTGTTCTACTAGGAGTAGGACCGGCTAGTGCCACTATCATGAGCCTCTATGCGGAAAATGGCATGACCTACAAGGACTATCATTGGTCACGCGCTTGGGAACTCTTCAAAGAAAATCTACGCCCGGCCAATCAAGTCTTTTATACCTTCTTTGCCATTGAAGGGGTTCTCCTCTATGGCATGTACCTCATGGTCCAGATTCCTCACTTGAATTTCTTCCAAATTTTGGTTCTCTTGTTTAATCTGGTTTTCCTCTTGGTTGCGCCTCTAGCTTACGCCGTTTATTTGAAATTGCAAGTTCATTTTGATCTCTCTTATGCCAACAGTATCAAGCTCAGTTTGATCGGAATGTTGCTGGACATTCGTCCGGTTCTCAAGCTCATCCTTGGAACCGCGCTACTTGGTGTCATTAGCTACTATATGCCAGCCCTTCTCTTTTTCGTCTTGATCGGTGTATGGCATTTCTTTGTCAATGATATCTTTGACCCTGTTTATCAAAACATCCACGAAAAATTGGTATCCTAACGATGAAAAAAATCTGGTTAAGTACGCTTTTAAAATTCTACGCCTATGTCATGGTGGTCATTTTGACCATTATGGGCCTGGTTGTTGCGGGGATCTCTTGGAAAAACCAGCAAGCTGAAGCCGACCGGATCGCCCAACGGGTCTTGACCGAAGTGGTGACGGATCTTGAGACCTCTTATCAGCGGGTCACACAAGAAGGGCGTAGCCTCGTTGAAAACCCTGCAAAATTAGAAGGAGTTTATCGCTATTTTACCTTGTCACCATCGGAGTATGAGACTTGGCGATTGAATGCCCAATTTCCTTCGTATATCCAATTGTCCCTACATAAGAATATTGACAGCCTCTATTTGAGCAATAAAAACATCGAGGGTATCGATGTCACCTTGTCTGATTACAAGACGGTATTTGTCTCTACCCGGCAATCACAGGGAGGCAAGCAAGTCTCAGCGGACCATTACAAGGCTCCTGCGACAGCCATTCCGGTTCCTTTGACAGATCCGACTACGGGTGCTGGAGTTGGGATAGCTTATATGACGCTGGACCAAGAAATTTTGACGGCAACGATTGATAATGCCAGAGGCGATCTTCCGATCGCTGTGCGGATTTTCACTCCCTTTGGGAAAGAGATGTACCATGAAGGGGATAAGGGGCAATCAAAAGATGTTAAATGGCAAACCCGTAGCACGATCTATGGCTACAAGGTGGATGTAGCTGTTTCTGAAAGTTATCTGGTCAAAAAGGGTCTAGCTAACCTGACCACTTTCCTCTCCATTGCTTTCCTAATTTTCTTGATCCTTTACTTGTTATTACGGCAGATTTTCAAAAATTACCGTCGCCAAGTCCTTGATCTGGTCGATACCATGAATCTAATCAGTCAAGGCGATAGTGAACGACGGATTGATACCTCGACCAAGGACCAAGAACTGCTGGTTATTGGTAATATGATCAATACCATGTTGGACAATATGGATAAGAATATTCGGGATATCTATCAGCTACAGCTCAGCCAAAAGGATGCCAATATGCGGGCACTACAAGCCCAGATCAATCCCCATTTCATGTACAATACACTGGAATTTATCCGGATGTATGCCGTCATGCAAGAGCAGGATGAATTGGGTGATATTATCTATGAGTTTAGTAGTCTCTTGCGCAATAATATCTCAGATGAGCGAGTGACGACGGTTGAAAATGAGCTCGAATTTTGTCGCAAATACAGCTACCTCTGCATGGTACGTTATCCCAAATCGATCGCCTATGGCTTTAAGATCGATCCAGGTTTGGAAAAAATGAAGATTCCAAAATTCACCATCCAGCCTTTGGTCGAGAACTATTTTGCACATGGAGTGGATCACAAACGCAAGGACAATGTGATTAGTGTCAAAGTCTTGCAAGGAGAAGGGCAAGTCATGATTCTAGTTACTGATAATGGGCGCGGGATGGAAGAAGAACAGCTAGAAAGCATTCAAGAAATGCTAGCCAATCGCAATCCACGCTCAGAAATCGAAGAAAAGAGTGGTCGGCAGTCCATCGGAATTGTCAATGTCCATGAACGCATGCTACTCTATTTTGGAGATCGCTACCATATCCAAGTCTTCTCCCAACCTCACCATGGAGTGACCTATACGATAACCATTCAAGATGAATAAAGGAGACAGAATGTACAAAGTCTTATTAGTAGACGATGAGTATATAATTACAGAAGGGTTAAAAAAATTAATCCCCTTTGACCACTGGAATATGGAAGTGGTCGCAACTGCAGAAGATGCAGACCAGGCCCTTGATTATGTGCGAGAGTATCCGGTAGATGTGGTGATCACGGATGTCAATATGCCTGGAAAGACCGGACTTCAGATGATTGCTGAGATGAAGGATTTGATGCCAGATGCTGCTTTTATCATTATGTCAGGCTATCAGGATTTTGAATATGTCAAAACAGCCCTCAATTTGCGCGTGGCAGACTACCTGCTCAAACCGGTCAATAAGGTGGAGATGGGCAATATCCTAGAAAAAATCCAGCACCAAATCCAGCAACCAAGCCAAGAGTTGGCCAACCGCTTGATTCACGATGACATCTCTGAGGAAGAGTTTTGTCGGTATATCGCAGGCCGGAATTCACTGTGGATTGGGATTGCTAAGGAGAAAAAAGGTTTTATCAGCTCGTCTTACCAAGTTCTCGGGCAAAATCTTCAACTCTTTATCTCAGATCAAGAAGAAGAAGCCATGATTGAGAAGGCCTTTGAGCCACCTTATAAGGAGCACTTTCATCAATTTAAGGACCTAGTGGAGCGGAGTCTCTTTTATGGAGCGACCCCTCTCAATCAAGATGAAGAGGTCTTCCATTACTACGAGCCGGCCTACCGGGTGATCATGCAAGGAAATATCCAACAGATCTTAGAAGAACTGGACTGGTTGGAAAAAATGATCCTTGAGAAGACACCCAAGGTTTCGCTGACCAAGCAACTCTTTATCCAATTTTTGATGGATGTCTTTCATTTGTTTGAATACCTACAAGGAGATGATTTGGCCGATGTGGTCAAGAAAGTCCAAGAAGCTGCTACCTTTAGAGAGATGATTAGCTTTATCCAGGAAGAATTGTCCCGTTTCTTATCCCACTATCGGATGAACGAAAATGTAGCGAGTGTCCTCCAAGTGATTAGCCGTGATTACCAAAAAGAGCTGTCGCTCAAGGACATCAGTCAGGCTCTCTTTATCAATCCAGTCTATTTAGGCCAATTGATTAAACGAGAAACCAATGCAACGTTCGCAGAACTCCTCAACAAACAGCGGATTAAGGCTGCCCAGCAGCTCCTCTTATCGACCAATGACAGCATTGAAGATATCTGCTATAAAGTTGGTTACAGTAATGTAGGCTATTTCTACAAGGTTTTCCGTAAACTCTGTGGGAAATCGCCTAAAACCTATCGCTTACAAGTCATGACAGAGCATACAGAAGATGAGTAAAAGGCTGAGACGATTTGTCTCAGCTTTTTAATTGAAGATAAAGTCTTCTTAGAAACTTTCCTTAGGTGAGTAGATAACAGAAGGTCAGAGACTCTGAAGCTAAGTTTTGAGTATTTTTTAATTTGACAAATATAAGTAGACAGTGTATACTTTATAAAAAGTAGACGGCGTATACTTTGATAGGGAAAGGTGGTCAAATGAAACGGAATACGGAAGAACTGAAAGAAAAGTTAATTTCGGTCGGCATTGAAGAAATTAGAACTAACGGGATTGACCGGATGTCTATGCGTACAATAGCTCAAAAATGTGGGGTGACTCATGGAGCTCCCTATAAGCATTTTGGAAGTAAAGATAGATATATTCAAGTGGTTATGGAACACTTATCAATGTTCTTTTTGACAAATATGATACAAGGGATTGATACTTCCATAGATGCAAGAACTCAACTAATTCTGATGGGCTGTAACTTTGTAAGGTTTGCCCAAGAGGAAACCTATCTATTTGAAGCATTATTTATCAAATTTCCATATAACTATTTGGAGCTATCCCAGGAAACTATTTCAGTCAACTCCTCTTTACCAGGATTTGAACATTTTAAGTCGGTAGCGTTAAGACTTAAAGATGAGGAAAATCTTTCTAGTAGTGACGCAGAAATTTTGATCCATTTTTGGAGTTTTATTGCTGGTTTGGCTCTATTGGTAAGGAGTCCCGTTGGAGAAAGCTTTAAAGAAAATGATGTTCAAAAGACCGTCAGAACGATGCTTGATATTTATATAAAAGGAGATAGCTGATGAATGTTTTAATAATCTATTCACATCCGAATGAAACAAGTTATAATGCATCAATCCTTCAAACTGTGCAAAAGCATTTAGCACCAGAGCATAGGGTTAAAATAGTAGACTTATATAAAGAAAACTTTGATCCGGTTTTACGTTTTGATGAAAGGCATAAAAGGAGAGATTTACAGCATAATGAAGACATGAAACCGTATAGAGATTTATTGAGTTGGGCGGATCAGTTGATTTTTATTTTCCCTACTTGGTGGAGTGGAATGCCAGCTATTTTAAAAGGTTTTATTGATCGTGTTTTTGTTGCAGGTTTTGCTTATCAGAATGGACCTCGAGGTCCGGTGGGGCAACTAGATGGAAAAGCATGGATCATTACGACGCATAATACGCCAAAAATTTTTCTTCCTTTTTCTCAAGACTACGCAAAGGTTCTAAAATCCCAAATCTTGAAACCCTGTGGTATTAAACCGGTTAAAGTGACACAAGTTACACGAGTGGAATATATGAGTGATCGTCAACGGAAAGAAGAACTCGAAAAAATCGCACAAATAGCAAAAAGGATTTAAAAAGTGCTTTACAAGTCATGACAGAGCATGCAGAAGATGAGTAAAAAGGCTGAGACAAATCGTCTCAGCCTTTTTACTTTAAGTCCTTTGTATCTTGATTTTCCCAACTAGAAGCTCAGCTTCAATGGTGATTTCTGTGAGTTGGGTCCAGTCGATTTTTTCTTGGTCAACGTGAAATAGAAGAGGGGTCATAGCGAGGAGCGCTTGGCGTTCTTCAGGAGTTAAACTCTTGGTGAGGCTGACTGTTTCGGATGAGAGAATTTGGCAGTGGTCTTCAAAGTGCTCCAAAATTTCCTGGTTGGAGTAGGATTGCTTGGTCAATTGATCTTGGGCCAACTGACGAATTTCTTTCAGATGAGAAGAGGTTGGGACGACTTTAATGATCACCCCTTCAGCCTTTAAGACACGCTCAAATTCAGCGTAATTAGCCGGGGAGAAGATGTCCAAAATGACCTCTATACTCTTGGATTGAATGGGTAAATGAGCCAAGTCTCCTACAAACCAATTGACCTTCCAGCTAGTGTCACTCTTGGCAGCTAGTTGCACAGATTCCTTTGAAAGATCAAAGGCATAGAAAGTAGCTTCGGGATAAGCTTCTTGTAGCTTTCGGGAGTAATAGCCTTCTCCACAACCGGTATCTAGAATCTTGGCATCACTGGTCGGAATTTTTTGTCCGATCGCTGTTAGAATCGGCTCATAAAAACCTGCTTCTAGGATTAGCTGGCGATTCTGGAAATTTTCTTTGTCATAGTCCTTTGATTGTTTGATCTGGGGAGCCAGGTTGACATAGCCAAATTTCGCCAAATCAAAAGAATGGCCCTTGGGACATTTAAAACTGGTCTCCACAAGTTCTAGGTCCAGTTGACAGATGGGACAGGCAAAAGCAGTGGCTGTTTGAAATCGTTGTAATTTTGGTTTAATCGGTGTATTCATATTAGTAGTGTAACAAAAGAGCCTCTAGATAGCAACCGATGCTCTAATAGAGTACCAAACAGAATATGAGCTGATAGAAAAAGGAAATTCACTGATGCCAATTTTAAAGGACTTGAATCAATGGGGAAAAGAATGGCTGCAATAAATTTTTTCCTCATTTTAATCTCTTCTATCTCGCCACTCATCTCTTCATTTTGACCACTTATCCCCAAAAGCCATTTTTTAAGCGGCTTTTTTGTTAGACTGGTTTTATCAAAAGGAGAGAGAACATGATATTACAAGCTAAAAACATCAGTAAACGATATGGAAATCATTTAGCCGTAAACAATATTCATTTACAGTTTGAAAAGGGAACCTTTAATGCGATTCTAGGACCAAATGGGGCGGGGAAATCAACGACGATTTCCATGTTGATTGGTTTGAAACAACCAACGCAAGGTGAAATCATCTATGAACCAGGTACTAAAATTGGTGTGGTCTTCCAAACCAGTGTTTTAGATGAGATGCTAACGGTTAGAGAAAATTTGACCATTCGTGCGAGACAGTACAAAGACCTAAAACCAAATCGTGTGTCTGATCTTATTGATCGGCTAGGTCTATCAGCTTTCCAAAAGCAGAAATACGGGACGCTTTCAGGTGGCCAAAAGCGTCGGGTTGACATTGCGCGTGCCCTGCTCTCACAACCAGATATTCTGTTCTTAGACGAACCAACGACAGGTTTGGATATCCAAACCCGAAAGTCTATTTGGGATTTGCTCTATCAATTGCAGAAAGAAGAGGGGATGACTGTTGTTTTGACCACGCATTATCTTGACGAAGCAGATGAAGCTGATCAGATTTATATTGTAGACCATGGGGAAGTGATTGCTCAAGGATCGGCACTAGATATTAAGAGTCAGTATGCTACTAATATCTTGAAGATTCGTTTCAAGGAGATGCAGCAGATAGAAAGTCTCAAATCTTCGGGAATGTCAGTAGAGCAACAAAGTCAATTGGAGTATATTTTTCAACCCAAGAGTGAAAGGGAAGCCATTGATTACCTGGCGCAAGTTAGAGATAATCTAGCCCATTTTGAGTTTCGTCCAGGGACCATGGATGATGCCTTTATTGCACTTACAGGAAGGGAGGTTCGCTAATGCTAGCCTTACTAAAGCGAAATTTTTTATTGTACTTCAGAAATCGTTCAGGAGTTTTCTTCTCTCTGTTGGGAGCCTTGATTTCCTTTATTCTTTATATTATTTTTCTTCAAAAAAATCTAACAGATGCTTGGGCTCAGCTCCCCAATAGTGGTCCTGTGTTAAATAATTGGTTAATGAGTGGGACGCTGGCTGTGACAGGGATTACGACAAGTCTGGCTGCCCTGACTCAGCTAGTAAAGGATCGTGAACATCAAGTAGATCAGGATCTTTATTTATCGGATCAAGGAAAGTGGCGGTTACCATTTTCGTATCTAACGAGCGCAATCATCATCTCTTTTTTCATGCAGGCCCTTATGTATGTGCTGATGTGTGGCTATTTTAGAGAAGTTCCACCCCTTTCTCTATTACCTGAAGTGCTCCTCATCATGCTGTTTAGTAGCCTGCTTTCTAGTTTAGTGAATGCCATTTTTGTTTATTTTTTCCAATCCGTAGACAGTCTTGGGAAGTTTGCGACCATAGTGGGTACAGCTTCCGGTTTTTTGGTAGGGACTTATGTACCTTTAGGTGTTCTACCTGATTTTGCACAACTACTAATGAAATGTACTCCAGCAACTTATATTGCTGCACTTTATCGACAAGCACTCATGAAAGAAGCAGTGAGCGAAACCTTTAAGGGGCGAGATGATCTTCTTCGAGAATTTCAAGAAAAAATGGGCGTTCAGCTCAAATGGCAAGCCTTATTGACAAAGGAACAAACATACCTTATAGTGTTAGGTGGTATTCTTCTAGCTTTGGGGATTTGGATTTCCTTAGCAAAAAGATCGAGTAAAAGAAAGTAAGTGAGAATTGGAGTAGGAATGAAGATTCGTTTTGAGGAAAAACAGGATATCCCAGAAAACGATCCCTGTGTGGTCATTCAAGCCAAGCAATTATCTGATCAAGCCCGAGAGGTGATGGACTATCTCGAACAATTTTCGACAGTGAATCAAGTAGTGATCCCTATCAAAACAGATGATCATTTGATCATGGTGAAAATTGATGACATTATTCTAGCCGAGATTGATAAGAATCAGCTAACCATTTATACGACAGACAAAACGTTCATCATCAGAGATACTTTGACAAATTTTCAACATCGGATTAATCGTCGTAATTTTTTACAGATATCCCGCCACGCGGTGATGAATATCGACCATTTGGAATCGCTATCGGATAGTTTTTCAGGCAATATGATGGCTAAACTGACACGCGGAGTGAAATCAAGTGTCAGTCGGAAATATGTCAAATCCTTGATGGATTATTTAGGGGTATAGGAGAAAGTGATGAAACGATTTATAGCTTATTTTGTATCTGGTATGAGGACAGGTTCCTTCTTTTATTTGTGTTTGGTGTTATTATCCCATCTCTATCCCAACATCGTATATCCTGCTGTGAATGTCCGCAACATCCTAGCGATCTTTTTAATGAGTGGAACAATGGGAGTCTTGACGTTCATTCTTGAGGAAGAAGAGTTTTTGACCTATAGTTTGCGTGTGGTCCTGCATTTAGTTGTGACAGCTACCATCTTAGCATTGACCTACTTGTTTTTTGGCTGGGGGACAGCCTTACGGAGCCCGATTCCTTGGTTAATCTTTCTAGCCATTTACGGCCTGATCTGGCTTTACCAGATTTGGCAACTCCATAAAAAAACTCAACGAATCAACCAAGCTTTGTTGCATCGCAGAAAAGGGAAGTAGTCCCAGAAAAAAGTATATAAGAAAACCACGAAGTTTCGTATTAACTTCGTGGTTTTACTTTCTTAATAAGTCAAAACAAAGTATTTTTTCTTACCGCGACGGATAACGGTCAATTCGTTCTCTAATTTATCGCTATCGCTCAAGACATAGTCAAGGTCTTGGATGCGTTCGCCGTTAACGTAGATAGCACCATTTTGAACATCTTCGCGGGCTTGGCGTTTAGAATTGACCACACCAGCTGTGACCAAGAGTTCAACAATGTTGAGGTTGTCTTCTGCTTGTACCTGGTAGTTTGGCACACCACGAAGGCCTTGTTTGAGTTCTTTGACAGAAAGGTTTTTGATGTTTCCTGCAAAGAGTTGTTCTGTGATGTTGAGGGCTTCCTTGTAGGCTTCTTCGCCGTGGACAAGGGTAACCACTTCACGCGCCAAGATCTTTTGAGCCAAGCGTTCATGAGGAGCAGCCTCAAACTGTTTACGGATCTCTTCAATCTCATCAAGTGACAAGAAAGTGAAGATCTTCAAGAAGCGCACAGCATCTGCATCCATCACATTCATCCAGAATTGGTACATTTCGTATGGAGATGTTTTGTCTGCATTGAGCCAGACCGCATTGCCTTCTGATTTACCGAATTTCTTACCAGTTGCATCTGTGATCAAAGGCACAGTCATAACATGACCAGTTTTATCTGCTTTACGACGCATCAACTCAGTACCAGCTGTCATGTTTCCCCATTGGTCAGATCCACCGATTTGAAGGGTTACATTGTGTTCTTGGTTGAGGACGTAGAAGTCATAGCCTTGCATAATTTGGTAGGCAAACTCTGTGTAAGAAATCCCTGTTTCAATCCGTTTTTTAACAGATTCTTTACTCATCATAGCATTGACTGTAAAGTATTTTCCGACATCACGAAGGAAGTCAATAAAGCTAATGCTTCCGAACCAATCGTAGTTGTTGACCATTTCGGCTTTATTGTCCCCATTTTCAAAATCGAGGAAACGAGACAATTGCCCTTGAATGGAGCGAACCCATTCTTGTACAGTTTCTTTTGTTTGGAGACTACGTTCAGCATCTTTGAAGGACGGATCACCAATGAGACCAGTCGCACCGCCAACGAGCGCATAAGGTTTGTGGCCTGCTAGTTGAAGGCGACGGCTCGTCAAGATGGCAACCAAGTGACCAAGGTGAAGGCTGTCAGCAGTTGGATCATAACCAGTATAATAAGAAACCTGACCTTCTTCCAGTGCTTTGCGTAAGGCTTCTTCATCCGTCGTTTGAAATACCAAACCACGCTCTTTGAGCTCATCAAAAATGTGCATGTGTCTTTTCTCCTTTATAAGTTTATTCATTTCTCTATTCTACCATAAACCACGGAAATGGCAATGGTTTCCATCATTTTCTTGTCCTGGCCCAAGAAGAATGAGTGACGATTTCTACGCTCTTGTGATTGAAAACAAAGGGCCTAATCTGCTATAATATAGGGAACAAGGAGAAAGAATCAGTGAATCAATTAAAAGAGAAACTGCAAGAGTTTTGGAAGAAAGTCCAAAAATTCTTTGCAAAGATGTATACAGAAACTCCGAATAAGGAAAAAAATGAGGAAAGTAGCTGGTCTGTCGGTGATATTTTTGCGACCTTTTTGCGAACCCTCAAACTCTTGTGGGATGTCATGATCGCCCTGTTCGTGTGCCTCTTTTTATTTGGCGCAGGGATCGGGATTGGTTATGCGGCGAGCCTCTTTAGTAACGTCAAGGTTCCAAAGACAGAAGAATTGGTCCAGCAGGTCCGCAACGTCAGCAGTGTTTCAAAACTGACCTATTCCGATAAGAGTTTGATTGCAGAAGTGGACAGTGATTTGATCCGCACACCAGTAACAGGAGACGCCATTTCAGACAATGTCAAGAAGGCTGTGATCGCTACTGAGGATGAGAATTTTGAAAGCCACAAGGGGGTTGTGCCTAAAGCCGTTCTTCGGGCAACACTCGGATCTGTAGCCGGTGTGGGCTCCTCTAGTGGGGGATCAACCCTGACCCAGCAGTTGATCAAACAGCAAGTCGTGGGAGACGCTCCAACCTTTACTCGTAAGGCGACAGAGATTGTCGATGCCTTGGCTTTAGAGCGGGGAATGGATAAAAATGAAATCCTAACCACCTACTTAAATGTTTCGCCTTTTGGACGCAATAATCGGGGACAAAATATTGCAGGTGTGGAAGCTGCAGCTCAAGGGATCTTTGGCGTCTCTGCAAAAGACTTGTCTGTTCCACAAGCAGCCTTTATCGCTGGTTTGCCACAAAGTCCGATTGTCTACTCTCCTTATGCTGCAGACGGTAGCCTAAAGAGCAAGGAGAATCTCGAGTTAGGTCTGGCGCGTGCCAAAGACGTTTTGTTCAATATGTACCGGACGGGAGCCTTGTCGAAAAAAGACTATGAGACCTATGCTCAATACGACTTGACCAAAGACTTCATGGCTCCAGATGGCATCGAGAAAACACCGCATGACTACCTCTACTTCCAAGCCATGGAAGAAGCAAAAGAGGCCATGTATGATTACTTGATCAAGCGAGACAATGTCACCAAGCAAGACTTGAAAAATAATGAAACCGTCAAGGCTTACCAGGAATTAGCTGAGAGCGAGTTGCGCGAAGGTGGCTACACCATTCAAACCACGATTAACAAACCGGTTCACAATGCGATGCAGGCGGCAGTAGCGAATTTTGGAAGCGTCTTGGATGATGGGACGGGTCTTGTAGAAGTTGGGAATGTCCTTATGGACAACCGAACGGGTGCCGTTTTAGGATTTATCGGTGGACGGAATTTTGACGGCAACCAAAACAACCATGCTTTTGATACAGAGCGTTCCCCAGGGTCTACTATCAAACCATTGTTGGCCTATGGGATTGCCATCGACCAAGGCTTGATGGGAAGCAATAGCATCCTTTCTAACTACCCGACTAATTTCTCAAGTGGTGAGCCAATCATGCACGTGGATAGCCGAGGGACAGCCATGATGGATCTCCGTGAGGCCCTCAATACCTCATGGAATATTCCAGCTTACTGGACTTACCGGACCCTTCGTGAAAAGGGTGTGGATGTCCCATCCTACATGAAGAAAATGGGCTATGATATCCCTGAATATGGCATTGAGAGTCTGCCAATGGGGGGAGGAATTGAGGTCACTGTTGCCCAACATACCAATGGTTTCCAAACCATTGCTAACAATGGGAACTACCTCAAACGCTACATGGTAGAGCAAATCATTGATCGAGATGGGGATGTAGTATACAAGCACGAGGCAGATCCTGTTCGTGTTTACTCTCCAGCGACGGCAACGATTATGCAGGATCTCTTGCGCGGGGTTATTACGTCTGGTGCTACAACGACCTTTAAGTCACGGATTAGCCAAGTCAATCCAACGCTGGCAGGTGCTGACTGGATTGGAAAAACCGGTACCACTAACTCAAATGGGGATATGTGGCTCATGCTGTCCACCCCTAATGTTTCTTTAGGAGGTTGGATTGGCCATGACAACAATGCTTCTATGCAGACCTTGACTGGATACAACAACAATGCCCAATACATGGCGCAGTTGGCAAATGCGATCTACCAAGCAGATCCAAGTCTCTTCGGAATTCAGGATAAATTCACTCTCGATAAGAGTGTGATCCGCTCTGAAGTGCTCAAATCGACTGGTGAAAGACCGGGTCGCGTCAATGTCAATGGCCGGGATATCGATGTGAGCGGTCAAATGGTGACGAGCCTTTGGGCCAAAAACGGAGCGCCAACCACTCAATACCGCTTTGCCATCGGGGGATCGGATAGCGATTACCAAAGTGCTTGGGCAGCGATTCTCGGTAATAGCAGTGGAAATCAGTCCAATAATAAGAACAATTCGACAACCAATAGTTCATCCAGCAATAGTTCAAATCGAAACAGCTCAAATCGTGGCAATCGACGCTAGTCTGAGCCAGTAGAAAACCTGGAGAAAGCCTTGATTTTTGGAGCAAAAAACGGTATAATAGTGATAACTAATTTGTCGTGTGCTTTATTTGAAATATTGTCCAAATAAGAGCTTACAGCAGTTAAATCTTACTTGAATAAGTCGATTTAGCTGCTCTTTTTGTGCCTATTTTTCAGAAAAAACCTAGTTTGTTACACAAATTTAATTTTTCTAAAAATTACAAAAAGCGACGAATGAGGTGAAGAGACAGCTCTTCACGTGATGCAAATCACACAATTGTAGTTAAAACCGGATAGGTGGTGAAAGTCATTTTACCAAGCTATCCTAGTATGGAAAAAGGAGCTAAAAACTTTGGCAGGACATGACGTTCAATACGGGAAACATCGGACCCGTCGTAGTTTTTCAAGAATCAAAGAGGTTCTTGATTTACCAAACTTGATTGAAATCCAGACAGACTCATTCAAAGATTTCTTGGATCATGGCTTGAAGGAAGTATTTGAAGATGTGCTTCCCATCTCAAACTTCACGGATACAATGGAATTGGAATTTGTGGGTTATGAAATCCGCGAACCTAAGTATTCGCTTGAAGAAGCGCGCATCCACGATGCCAGCTACTCAGCACCAATCTTTGTGACCTTCCGTTTGGTCAACAAAGAAACAGGTGAAATCAAGACCCAAGAAGTTTTCTTTGGTGATTTCCCAATCATGACTGAAATGGGAACCTTCATCATCAATGGTGGAGAACGGATTATCGTATCTCAGTTGGTCCGCTCACCAGGTGTCTACTTCAATGATAAGGTGGACAAGAATGGTAAGGTTGGTTATGGATCAACTGTTATCCCTAACCGTGGGGCTTGGTTAGAGCTTGAAACCGACTCAAAAGACATTGCTTACACACGTATCGACCGCACGCGTAAAATTCCATTTACAACGCTTGTGCGTGCTCTTGGATTCTCTGGAGATGATGAAATCATCGATATCTTTGGGGATAGCGAATTGGTTCGCAATACCATTGAAAAAGATATCCACAAAAATCCAATGGATTCACGGACAGATGAAGCCCTCAAAGAAATCTACGAGCGTCTTCGTCCAGGTGAACCAAAAACAGCGGAAAGCTCACGTAGCTTGTTGGTAGCTCGTTTCTTTGATCCACGTCGTTATGACTTGGCACCAGTTGGTCGCTACAAGATCAACAAGAAACTCAATATCAAGAACCGCTTGTTGAACCAAACAATCGCAGAACCATTGGTAGATGCTGAAACAGGTGAAATCCTTGTAGAAGCTGGTACTGTCATGACGCGCGATGTGATCGACAGCATCTCAGAACAATTGGATAACGGTTTGAACAAAATTACCTACATTCCAAATGATGCTGCTGTTTTGACAGAACCAGTTGAATTGCAAAAATTCAAAGTTGTCGCTCCGACAGATCCAGACCGCGTTGTCACCATCATCGGAAATGCTAACCCATCTGACAAAGTACGGATTGTGACTCCAGCTGACATCTTGGCAGAAATGAGCTATTTCTTGAACCTTGCAGAAGGTATTGGCCGCGTGGATGATATCGACCACCTTGGAAACCGTCGGATTCGTGCCGTTGGTGAATTGCTTGCCAACCAAGTGCGTCTTGGACTTTCACGGATGGAACGAAACGTTCGCGAACGGATGTCTGTACAAGATAACGATGTCTTGACACCACAACAAATCATCAACATCCGTCCAGTAACTGCAGCAATTAAAGAATTCTTTGGTTCTTCACAGTTGTCACAGTTCATGGACCAACACAACCCGCTTTCTGAGTTGTCTCACAAACGTCGTTTGTCTGCCTTAGGGCCTGGCGGTTTGACACGTGACCGTGCCGGATATGAAGTGCGTGACGTGCACTATACCCACTATGGTCGTATGTGTCCAATCGAAACACCTGAAGGACCAAACATCGGTTTGATCAACAACTTGTCATCCTACGGACACTTGAACAAATATGGTTTCATCCAAACGCCATACCGTAAAGTGGACCGTGAAAAAGGTGTAGTCACCAACGAAATCGTTTGGTTGACAGCTGATGAAGAAGATGAGTACATCGTTGCTCAGGCCAACTCTAAGTTGAACGAAAAGGGTGGCTTTGCTGAGCCAATCGTTATGGGACGTCACCGTGGTAACAACCAAGAATTCCCATCTGATCAAGTCGACTACATGGACGTATCTCCAAAACAAGTAGTTGCCGTTGCGACAGCATGTATTCCTTTCTTGGAAAACGATGACTCCAACCGTGCCCTCATGGGTGCCAACATGCAACGTCAGGCTGTGCCATTGATCGATCCAAAAGCCCCTTATGTGGGTACTGGTATGGAATACCAAGCAGCCCATGACTCAGGAGCTGCAGTCATTGCTCAACACGATGGTAAAGTTACTTATGCGGATGCGGACAAGGTAGAAGTTCGTCGGGAAGATGGATCTCTTGATGTCTATCACGTCCAAAAATTCCGTCGTTCAAACTCAGGTACTGCTTACAACCAACGTACCCTTGTAAAAGTTGGCGATGTCGTTGAAAAAGGCGACTTTATCGCTGACGGTCCATCTATGGAAAAAGGGGAAATGGCCCTTGGTCAAAACCCAATCGTCGCTTACATGACTTGGGAAGGGTATAACTTCGAGGATGCCGTTATCATGAGCGAACGCTTGGTGAAAGAAGATGTCTACACATCTGTTCACTTGGAAGAATTCGAATCAGAAACACGCGATACCAAGTTAGGCCCTGAAGAAATTACCCGTGAAATTCCAAACGTTGGGGAAGATGCTCTTCGTGACTTGGATGAAACAGGTATTATCCGTATTGGTGCGGAAGTAAAAGAAGGCGATATCCTTGTCGGTAAGGTAACACCGAAGGGTGAGAAAGACCTTTCTGCTGAAGAACGTCTCCTTCACGCGATCTTTGGAGATAAATCTCGTGAAGTGCGGGATACTTCTCTTCGTGTACCTCACGGTGGAGATGGAGTCGTTCGCGACGTTAAGATCTTTACACGTGCAAACGGAGATGAATTGCAATCTGGTGTCAACATGTTGGTTCGTGTTTACATCGCACAAAAACGCAAGATCCGCGTCGGAGATAAGATGGCCGGTCGTCACGGAAACAAAGGGGTTGTGTCTCGTATTGTTCCAGTTGAAGACATGCCTTACCTTCCAGACGGTACACCGGTTGATATCATGTTGAACCCTCTTGGGGTACCATCACGTATGAATATCGGTCAGGTTATGGAACTTCACCTTGGTATGGCCGCTCGTAACTTGGGTATTCACATCGCAACACCAGTCTTTGACGGAGCAAGCTCAGAAGACCTCTGGGATACTGTGAAAGAAGCTGGTATGGATAGTGATGCCAAGACGATTCTTTACGATGGACGTACAGGTGAGCCATTTGACAACCGTGTCTCTGTCGGTGTCATGTACATGATCAAGCTTCACCACATGGTTGATGATAAACTCCATGCCCGTTCAGTCGGACCATACTCAATGGTTACTCAACAACCACTCGGAGGGAAAGCTCAGTTTGGTGGACAACGTTTCGGGGAAATGGAAGTGTGGGCCCTTGAGGCTTATGGTGCATCAAATGTCCTTCAAGAAATCTTGACCTACAAGTCAGATGATGTCAACGGACGTTTGAAAGCTTATGAAGCGATTACCAAAGGTAAACCGATTCCAAAACCAGGTGTACCAGAATCCTTCCGCGTTCTTGTCAAAGAATTGCAATCTCTTGGTCTTGACATGCGTGTCTTGGACGAAGATGATCAAGAAGTGGAACTTCGTGACCTCGATGAAGGGGAAGACGATGATGTGATTCATGTGGATGACCTTGAAAAAGCACGTGAAAAAGCAGCCAAGGAAGCAAAAGCAGCCTTTGATGCTGAAGAATCAGAAAAATAATCAGTAAAAATGATTGTCCTGTGAGAAACGAATGCTTCTGACAGGATGATTCGATAACAAGATACAGACACAAGGAGGTGGCAAGAAAGTTTCCTTTCTTCCCCCCACCTAAGCTGTATCCAAATGAAACAAGTATGAAAACAAGGAAAGGTAAGAAATAGTGGTTGATGTAAATCGTTTTAAAAGTATGCAAATCACCCTAGCTTCTCCAAGCAAGGTCCGTTCATGGTCTTATGGAGAGGTCAAGAAACCTGAAACAATCAACTACCGTACATTGAAACCCGAACGTGAAGGTCTCTTTGATGAAGTCATCTTTGGACCTACAAAAGACTGGGAATGTGCGTGTGGGAAATACAAACGGATCCGTTACAAAGGGATCGTTTGTGACCGCTGTGGGGTTGAAGTAACACGTGCGAAAGTTCGTCGTGAACGCATGGGACACATCGAGTTGAAAGCGCCTGTATCACACATCTGGTACTTCAAAGGCATCCCTTCTCGTATGGGATTGACCTTGGATATGAGCCCTCGTGCCCTTGAAGAAGTCATTTACTTCGCAGCTTACGTGGTGATCGATCCAAAAGATACACCACTTGAGCACAAATCCATCATGACGGAACGTGAATACCGTGAACGCTTGCGTGAATACGGACCAGGTTCCTTTGTGGCTAAGATGGGTGCAGAAGCGATCCAAGACCTCTTGAAACAAGTGGATTTGGAAGCTGAAATTGCTCTCTTGAAAGAAGAATTGAAGACTGCAACTGGTCAAAAACGTGTGAAGGCTGTTCGTCGTTTGGATGTCTTGGATGCCTTCTACAAATCTGGTAATAAACCAGAATGGATGGTTCTCAACATCCTTCCGGTTATTCCACCAGATCTTCGTCCGATGGTCCAATTGGATGGTGGCCGTTTTGCTGCCTCTGACTTGAACGACCTCTATCGTCGTGTGATCAACCGGAACAACCGTTTAGCACGTTTGCTTGAGTTGAATGCCCCTGGTATCATCGTGCAAAACGAAAAACGGATGCTTCAAGAAGCCGTTGATGCTTTGATCGATAACGGTCGTCGTGGTCGTCCGATCACAGGACCAGGTAGCCGTCCATTGAAATCATTGAGCCACATGCTCAAAGGGAAACAAGGACGCTTCCGTCAAAACTTGCTCGGTAAACGGGTTGACTTCTCAGGACGTTCTGTTATCGCCGTTGGTCCAACTCTTAAGATGTACCAATGTGGTGTACCACGTGAAATGGCGATCGAGCTCTTCAAACCATTCGTGATGCGTGAAATCGTTGCGCGTGATATCGTGCAAAACGTCAAAGCTGCAAAACGCTTGGTCGAACGTGGAGATGAACGCATCTGGGATATCCTAGAAGAAGTGATCAAAGAACACCCAGTTCTCTTGAACCGCGCACCGACCCTTCACCGTTTGGGGATCCAAGCTTTTGAACCTGTCTTGATTGACGGGAAAGCTCTTCGCTTGCACCCACTTGTCTGTGAAGCCTACAATGCCGACTTTGACGGGGACCAAATGGCCATCCACGTACCGCTTTCAGAAGAAGCTCAAGCAGAAGCTCGTATCTTGATGTTGGCTGCTGAGCACATCTTGAATCCAAAAGACGGTAAACCAGTCGTTACCCCATCTCAGGATATGGTATTGGGGAACTATTACCTCACTATGGAAGAAGCTGGTCGTGAAGGCGAAGGCATGGTCTTCAAAGACCGTGATGAAGCGGTCATGGCCCTTCGCAATGGCTATGTTCACTTGCATACACGTGTCGGAATTGCGACAGATAGCTTGAACAAACCATGGACAGAAGCGCAACAACACAAGATTCTCTTGACAACTGTTGGTAAGATCCTCTTTAACGATATCATGCCTGCAGAGCTTCCATACCTTCAAGAGCCAAATAATGCCAACTTGACAGAAGGCGTTCCAGCTAAGTACTTCTTGGAGCCTGGTCAAGATGTCAAAGCAGCGATTGAGAAATTGGAATTAAACGTTCCATTCAAGAAGAAAAATCTTGGAAATATCATCGCAGAAATCTTCAAACGCTTCCGTACAACTGAAACGTCTGCTTTCTTGGACCGCTTGAAAGACTTGGGTTACCATCACTCAACCCTTGCTGGTTTGACAGTGGGGATTGCCGATATTCCGGTCGTTGAAGATAAGGCAGAAATCATTGAAGAATCTCACAAACGTGTGGAACAAATCACTAAACAATTCCGTCGTGGTTTGATCACAGATGACGAACGCTACAATGCCGTTACAGCTGAATGGCGTGCAGCCCGTGAAAAATTGGAAAAACGCTTGGTGGATAACCAAGATCCGAAGAACCCAATCGTTATGATGATGGACTCTGGAGCCCGTGGTAACATTTCAAACTTCTCGCAACTTGCCGGTATGCGTGGTTTGATGGCCGCTCCAAACGGACGGATCATGGAATTGCCAATCCTGTCAAACTTCCGCGAAGGTTTGTCAGTACTCGAAATGTTCTTCTCAACTCACGGTGCCCGTAAAGGGATGACCGATACGGCCTTGAAGACAGCCGACTCAGGTTACTTGACTCGTCGTTTGGTTGACGTGGCCCAAGACGTCATTATCCGTGAAGATGACTGTGGAACAGACCGTGGACTTGTGATCCGTGCCATTACTGATGGTAAGGAAATGATCGAGCCACTCGAAGAACGCTTGACTGGTCGTTATACCAAGAAATCTGTTAAACATCCTGAAACAGGTGAAGTCATCGTTGGTCCAGATACCTTGATTTCAGAAGACCTAGCACGTGAAATTGTCAAAGCTGGTGTTGAAGAAGTCACTATCCGCTCTGTCTTTACATGTAACACCCGCCATGGTGTCTGCCGTCACTGTTATGGTATCAACTTGGCGACTGGTGATGCGGTTGAAGTGGGTGAAGCAGTCGGAACTATCGCTGCCCAATCTATCGGGGAACCTGGTACACAGTTGACCATGCGTACCTTCCACACGGGTGGGGTTGCCTCAAATACCGATATCACTCAGGGTCTTCCTCGTGTCCAAGAAATCTTTGAAGCCCGCAATCCAAAAGGGGAAGCGGTCATCACTGAGGTCAAAGGGGAAGTCACAGCGATCGAAGAAGATGCTTCTACACGCACCAAGAAAGTCTTTGTTAGCGGAGCAACTGGTGAGGGCGAATACGTTGTCCCTTACACTGCCCGCATGAAAGTCGAAGTGGGAGATCAAGTCTCTCGTGGTGATGCTCTGACAGAAGGGTCTATCCAACCAAAACGTCTCCTTGCCGTTCGTGATGTCTTGTCTGTTGAAACTTACCTTCTTGCAGAAGTACAAAAAGTATACCGTAGCCAAGGGGTAGAAATCGGCGACAAACACATCGAGGTAATGGTGCGTCAAATGATCCGTAAAGTACGTGTCATGGATCCAGGAGATACAGACCTTCTCATGGGTACTCTGATGGACATTACAGACTTTACAGATGCCAACAAGGACGTCCTTATTTCTGGTGGAGTTCCTGCGACAGCTCGTCCAGTCCTTATGGGAATTACCAAAGCCTCACTTGAAACCAACAGTTTCTTGTCTGCGGCTTCCTTCCAGGAAACAACTCGTGTTCTTACAGACGCAGCGATCCGTGGTAAGAAAGACCATCTCCTTGGACTTAAGGAAAATGTTATCATTGGTAAGATTATTCCTGCAGGTACAGGTATGGCTCGTTACCGTAACTTGGAACCACAAGCGATTAATGAAGTTGAAATTATCGAAGAAGTGCCATTAACAGATGGAACAGTTGATGAAGTTCAAACAGCTGAAGTCGTAGAAGAATAAGAAAATTAGTCGGAACTACAAGTTCCGGCTTTTTTTTGAAAAAATTATAAAAATTTATTATTTGAAAAATAATTGTATAATTATTGAATTATTTTTTTACCAAAAATATTAGCCCGGTAAAAGTCGTGCTGTAAATACTTACAATTAGTGATTATATGGATATGTATTCTAAACACCAAAATAATAAAATGACTAACTATTAGTAATTTCTTTATAAAACCCAAAATCGGTTTGACATTTAAAGTCATTGGCGGTAGAATGAAAAAAGATGTACACAAATTAAAAAAATGTCGAATTACATGCATGTCGACGGGGGAAGTTTATGGGAAAATTGAAAATAATGGTTGTGTTTGGGACGCGACCGGAGGCCATTAAAATGGCCCCTTTGGTGTTGGAGTTGCAAAAGCAAAAAGAGGTTATTGAGACCATTACGGTGGTCACTGCCCAGCACCGTCAAATGCTGGACCAGGTTTTAGAAACCTTTAACATCGTACCTGATTACGATTTGGATATTATGGGGAAAAGCCAGACCTTATTGGACATTACTTCTAAAATCCTGAATCAATTAGATCCAGTTATCAAAAAAGAAAAGCCGGATATGGTGCTCGTCCATGGAGATACGACCACTACCTTTGCGGCGAGTCTGGTTGCCTTTTACAATCAAGTCCGCATTGGTCACGTCGAAGCTGGTTTGAGAACCTTTGATAAATATTCTCCATATCCAGAAGAGATGAACCGTCAAATGACGGATGATTTAGCGGATCTGTATTTTGCGCCGACGGGCGAAAGTAAGGCCAATCTCTTAAAAGAAAATCATCCGGAATCCTCTATTGTGGTGACAGGAAATACTGCCATTGATGCGCTGAAACTCACGGTTCAAGACGACTATCACCACGAAGTACTGGATCAATTGGATCCAGCTAAAAAAGTCATCCTGGTGACCATGCATCGAAGAGAAAATCAAGGCCAACCCATGCGAGCGGTCTTTGGAGCTCTGAGAGAAATGGTGGATCAAGAACCGACTATTGAAGTGGTTTACCCAGTGCATCTTAGTCCAGCGGTCCAAGAGGCGGCAAACGATCTATTAGGAGATCATGATCGGATCCACCTCATTGAGCCTCTAGATGTGCTAGATTTCCACAACTTAGCTTCGAGAAGTTACTTTATCATGTCGGATTCAGGTGGGGTGCAAGAGGAGGCACCATCATTAGGAAAACCGGTATTGGTATTACGCGATACAACGGAACGCCCAGAAGGGGTCAAAGCGGGAACTTTGAAATTAGTTGGAACGGATCCTACCGTCGTTAAAACGACGATGACAGAGCTCTTAACCAACGAAAGCCTGTATCTTCAAATGGCAAATGCCCAAAATCCTTATGGGGATGGAAGAGCTTCTGAGCGAATCGTACAAGCCATTAAACATTACTTTGGCCAGGGAGAGGCTGCCGAAGAATTTCATGAGGGAGAGAAAGAATAAATGAAAAAAACGGAAAAGTTAAGTAGATGGTTGCTGATTTTGATTGTTTTCGAAGTACTTCTTTTACTTTACTGCTTGTTTTTTGCAAGAGAGATTCTGATTGAGGAAGGATTGTTCTTTGTTTTAGGATTATTTTCTGCTATTGTCTTATCGGATTTATTGTTGACATGGACCATCCTGTTGTCATTTGCCCTTGGGATTGTCTTTTTGGTGGCGGGTGTCGTCTATATCCCATTTCATCAAGCCTTGCTCTTGCTCTTTAGTTTTCCGGTCTTGATTGGAATCTTGACCCGAATTCGCTATCACCTCTTTAAAGAGATTGCAAAAGTGAAGGATCAAGAGCCAGAAGCTTACGCAGATTACCGCAACCGCATCGCTTCTTATGGCGGACAAACCAATGATACGATTCAGGCCTTACTCATTCACTGGTCGCACGAGGAATTGTTCTTCCAATTGCAACCGAGAGAGTACAATCGGACCTTGAACCAAATCAACTATTTGTTAACGCATCATCTGAAGCCAAATGAAAGCTTGTATTATGTATCAGACGGTAATTTCTTGATTTTATCTTCTGATAGCGAGCGGGATCTGAAGAGCGATTATATGACGGTCTTAAAACCACAATTGGAAGGCCTTGTATTCCAAGGTGAAGATGGGCTGCAAGCCATCCAATTTCAGTCAGGCTTTCTTGTAGTGGATCAATCAAATCGAACCAAATACCATCGCTATAAAGAAATGATGCGTTACTTAAAACGTCAACTTGAAACAGATATTATTGTGGAATATTAGGAGGAACAAATGACTCTTACAAATATATTTTTTAATATAGCTGTGGGCATTAGTGTATTTTTTGCCCTGTGCTTTATTGTATTATTTGTAGCTTATATGGTAATTTACCATCGTGTGAATAAAAACTTTAAGGCGGTGGATCATGATTAGTCAAATTATGATGATTATTGCCTTGATTTCAATTTGGCTGTCCTTGGCCTGGGGCCTTGTCATCCTCTTTTCAGCTGTTCATTTTTGGTTCAAACACAGTGATTTTCGTGTCAATACGGATCCGCTTCCTTATTATCCAAAAGTGACGATCGTTGTACCCGCCCATAATGAAGATGTGGTCATCGCACAAACAGCCAAAGCGATCCTTGATATGAACTATCCACATGATCGTGTAGAATTACTGCTATTTGCGGATAATTGTTCCGATCGTACCTATGAAGAGTGTTTGGCGGTTAAAGCATTGCCAGAGTATGCAGGACGTGATTTGACCATTATCAATCGAAGTGGGACAGGTGGGAAAGCCGGTGTGCTAAATGACGCTTTGGCGATGGCGACTGGAGACTATATCTGCGTCTATGATGCAGATGCCATGCCTGAAAAGAATGCTCTTTATTTCCTTGTGAAAGAAGTCCTCAAAGATCCAGAACGTCATGTGGCTTCTTTCGGCCGCAATAAAACGCGGAATGCCAATCAAAACTTCTTGACTCGCTGTATCAACCAAGAAATTGTCGTTACCCAACGGGTTCATCATGTGGGCATGTGGCATCTCTTTAAGATTGGACGGATTCCAGGAACTAACTTCATTATTCAAACCGAATTTGTCAAGAGTATTGGAGGATGGAAAAACGGTGCCTTGACTGAGGATACAGATATTTCCTTCAAGATTATGCAAAGTGGGAAGTTGATTGCGCTAGCCTATAATTCAGAAGCCTTCCAACAAGAGCCAGAGACTCTGAAGAGTTACTATATGCAACGGAAACGTTGGGCCAAAGGGAATTATGAAGTGGTTCTTTCCAACTTCAAGCATTTATTTGGTAAGGGAAATTGGCGCGTGAAGTTGGAAGTGACCAACTATTCCTGTGTCTTCTTCTGGTTTAACGCAGCCATCGTCTTATCGGACTTGATCTTTTTTGCCAATATTCTGGCCATGTGTATCCATACAGTGGTGCCAGGTGTGCAAATTCCATTTGCCTTTGATTCTGAAAATATCTACATTGCGCAATTGATGCTCTTCAATTGGATCTTGATGATTGGGCTTTATCTGCTTCAGATTAATGTGGCTCTTGCCTCACAATTTGGTCAAGCCACTACCAAGCAAATTTGGTTGGCCTTGGCTGCCTATTTCACCTATTCTCAACTGTTTATCATTGTGTCGATTGATGCCATCTCTTCGATTGTGATGGATAAACTATTGCACCGGAAAGAAACCAAATGGGTTAAAACAAAACGATTCGCAGGATAGGAGAAATTATGAAAACGAAAAAGATGAGATATGTATGGTTTCTAGTCATCCTTTGCATTTTCTGTTTGACCTTGTTTTTAGCGAGAACGAGAAGTAAAGTGGAGATGCGAAATCGAATTTATCATCAGTGGAATGAGCATTTTGTTGTTTCAAAAGGGAAAGAATCCTATGTTCGAACCACCAATGATAGCAATCAAACAGTAGTGTTATCCGAGGCACAAAGTTATGGAATGCTCATTACTGTTGCAGCTGCCGAAAAAGGACAAGCCCAACAAGCAGACTTTGACCGACTCTATCACTATTATCTAAATCATCGCTTAGAAGGTACCCAATTGATGTCTTGGAAACAAACCATCAGCAATGGAAAAGCAAAAGATGAGGATCATAACGCCACAGATGGGGATCTCTACATCGCCTATGCTCTTCTAAAAGCTGCTCAGCAATGGCCAAAGCAAGCCAAAGACTACCAGGTTCAAGCCAAAGCGATTTTAGAAGATATTCTCGCACACAACTACAATGAAGAAACTGGTGTGTTAACGGTGGGGAATTGGGCCAATCAGGATTCGGAGTTTTATCATTTGATGCGGACGTCTGATACACTGCCAGCGCAATTCCAGATCTTTTATGAAGTGACAAAAGATTCGAAGTGGTTGGATATCAAAGAAAAGATGTTGCAGCAACTCCAAACGATCAGCTCCCAAACCAAAACAGGTTTACTACCTGATTTCATCTGGGTAGATGAGCAAGGAACGCGTGTAGCGGATCCCAAGACGATTGAATCCAAGTATGATGGTGCCTACTCGTATAACGCTTGTCGCCTTCCATACAACCTTGTTCAAAGTAAGGACAAAACCAGTCAACAATTGGTGAAAAAGATGCTTAACTTTTTCAAGAGTCAACGAAACCTGTATGCAGGTTATGACTTGAAAGGGAAGGCCTTGAACAATCATCAGGCAGCAAGCTTTTTGGCACCGATTGTCTATGCCTCTGAACATGAAAAAGGCTATTTGAAGTTGGTTCAACAGAACAAGTATATCTTTACACAAGATCTACCTCTGAACAACTATTACGATGCAACCATGACAACTATGATTGCACTAGAATTGTTCTAAATACTTGAGAAAAGAGAGTTCCCAGGATGGTCTGTCCATTTTATTGGGACTCTCTTCTTTTGATTCTCGAAAAAAGGACCCAATAGCAATTAGGCAGTCTATTTTTGGAAAATAATGGCGAAAATCACCTGAAAACTACCTGAAAAATCATGCTCTGAGCAGAAAACTTTTATTCTCAAAGGATTTTCTATATAATAGAGGATACAAAGGATGGAAGAGTTTATGTATCGAGTGATTGAAATGTACGGGGACTGTGAACCCTGGTGGTTTTTAGAAGGTTGGGAAGAAGATATCGTCAGTAGTCGGAAGTTTGAAGACTATTACCAGGCTTTGAAATACTACAAGCAGAAGTGGTTGGAGTTAAATGAGCACTTTCCAAGTTATAAGAGTCGGAGTGATCTCATGACGATCTTTTGGGATACCAAGGAGCAAGAGTGGTGTGAGGACTGCAGTGAAGATGTGCAGTTTTTCCATTCGATTGTCCTTCTAGAAGACGAGCACAAGATCCCTAAAAGCAAGTTCCGCCCAGGCTACGAAAAGGAAAGAGGCAGTCGCAAACACCGTTCTTGTCAATATACACTCGATTCAAAAAAGGGGACAACCCTGTCATAAGAGACATTCGGAAGATTTTTTAGAGCGATCTAGAAAGTCTTCTTTTTTTGTCTTCTTTTTCGAATAGTATAAGTGAGAGGAGGAACTATGGTTCAAGAAATTGCAAAAAAATTGATCCGCATGGGGAAAAAGGAAGAAGCTCAGGATCTTTACTTCATTCCTCGGAAGGAGGAGTACCAGGTTTTTATGAGAGTGGGAGACGATAGGCGCTTTGTGCAGTCCTTCCCTTTTGAGGACATGACGGCTATGATTAGCCACTTTAAGTTCGTGGCAGGGATGAATGTGGGAGAAAAAAGGCGCAGCCAGCTGGGGTCGTGTGATTACCCTTTGGAGAATGGAGTGGTCTCGATTCGCTTGTCGACGGTGGGGGATTATCGTGGTTATGAAAGCTTGGTCATTCGGCTCTTGCATGATGAGGAACGTGAATTGCGGTTTTGGTTTGATCAGTTGCCGGACTTGAAGAAGAAATTGGCTGGTCGTGGCCTCTATCTCTTTGCAGGTCCTGTTGGCTCGGGAAAGACCACTCTCATGCATGCTTTGGCGCAAGAGCGCTTTGCGGACCAGCAAGTCATGTCTATTGAAGATCCTGTCGAGATCAAGCAGGATAATATGCTTCAGCTTCAGCTGAATGACCAGATCGGCATGACCTATGACAACCTGATCAAACTCTCCTTGCGCCATCGGCCGGACCTTCTCATCATTGGGGAAATCCGAGATAAGGAAACAGCTCGTGCAGTCGTACGAGCTAGTTTGACAGGAGTCACCGTCTTCTCTACGATTCATGCGAAAAGCGTTCGAGGTGTTTATGAGAGGCTCTTAGAACTTGGAGTGAGTGAGGAAGAACTCAAGATTGTTTTACAAGGTATTTGCTACCAACGATTAATTGCAGGAGGAGGTGTGGTCGATTTTGCGACGGAAAACTACCAAGAGCACTCAGCCAGCCGCTGGAACCAACAAATGGATCTCTTGGCTCAATCGGGATATATCCAGCTGGCTCAGGCGCAAGCCGAAAAAATTATCTACCGCTAAACAAAAGCAAATCATCGAATTGTTTTTGAATCTTTATTCGAGTGGTTTTCATCTGTCTGAGATTGTCGATTTTCTGGATCGCTCTCACCTAGTGGAGAGTCGTTTGGTTTCCCAGATGCGAGAGGACCTCTCGAGGGGGCGGAGTTTTTCAGAAATGATGGCAGGGATCGGTTTTTCAGATGCGGTCACGACACAGCTGTCTCTCGCTGAGCTCCATGGCAATCTTGCATTGAGCTTGGAGAAAATCAGTGCTTACCTAGAAAACATGCGCAAGGTCAAGAAAAAGCTGATTGAGGTGAGCACCTATCCTCTTATCTTGCTTGGGTTTTTAGTTCTGATTATGCTAGGCTTGCGCAATTATTTGCTTCCTCAAATGGATGCTCAAAATATTGGGACGCAATTGATCAGTTCCTTCCCCCAACTCTTTTTGGCCTTAGGAGTGGGACTGGTGACCTTCTTCTTACTCGGCTTTCTCTATTACCGCCAGTCAGGCAAGATCAACGTTTTTAGAAGCTTGTCTCATCTGCCTTTCGGGAAAGGCATGATTCAAGCTTATTTGACAGCCTATTATGCCAGAGAATGGGGCAATCTGATTGGGCAAGGATTGGAGTTGTCTCAGATTTTTTCCATGATGCAGGAGCAAAAATCCCAGCTTTTTCAAGAAATTGGAAGGGACTTAGCTCTTTCTTTAGACCGTGGCCAGTCCTTTTCAGAGACGGTCAGGGGGTATACTTTTTTCAAAAAAGAATTGCCCCTTATGATTGAATACGGTGAAGTCAAATCAAAGCTCGGAAGTGAGCTAGAGATCTACGCTGAAAAAACATGGGAAGATTTCTTTCGTCGGGTTCACAAGGCCATGAATGTAATACAACCCTTGGTGTTTGTCTTTGTGGCTCTTGTGATTGTGTTACTCTATGCAGCCATGTTGCTGCCGATTTATCAAAATATGGAGGTCCATTTATGAAAACATTAAAAACCTATAAGGTTAAAGCCTTTACACTGATTGAAATGTTGGTGGTCTTATTGATCATCAGTGTGCTCTTATTGCTCTTTGTGCCGAATTTGACCAAGCAAAAAGACTCCGTGAAAGAGACAGGAAATGCAGCGGTTGTGAAGGTGGTCGAAAGCCAGGCTGAATTGTACGAGCTCAATCATACCAATGACCAAGCTACTCTAGCAAAGCTGATTGCTGATGGAAATATTACCAACAAACAAGCAGAGTCCTACCGTGCCTATTATGCGAAAAATAGTGGAGAAACTCGTGCGGTTGCAGATTAAGGCCTTCACCTTGGTGGAGACTCTTCTGACCTTGATGATCGTCAGTTTTATCTATCTGGGCTTATCGGGATCGATCAAGACGAGCTTTCAGCAGGTGGAAGAAAAAGTATTTTTTGCAGAGTTTGAACACCTCTATCAAGAAAGTCAGAAGAAAGCACTGGCAAGGCAAACGGAATTGGATGTTGAAGTGACTGCAAGGAAGATTCAAACGCCCTACCAGACGGTGGAGATTCCTGATTCTGTCATTTTGCAAGATCCTAAAACTATTCGTTTAGACCGTGCAGGTGGCAATTCATCCCTGGCCAATGTTCACTTTCAGACACAGAGAGGAGTGGTGACCTATCAACTGTCGCTTGGAAATGGGAAAATTAAAAAAAGCATCCGTTCCCGCTAGTATTCTCATAGAATCTTTGGTAGCCTTGGGTTTATTTGCCATGATTACGACCTTATTGTTAGGGGAGATCCGGCGTTCGCGCAAGGAGCGACTAGCGGATTTCAAAGAGGTAGAGGTCTTATCTGTCGCTCAAATGGCGCTTCAGACAGGGCAAAATCATCTAGAGGCCAATGGTATTCAGGTTCAAGTCGAAAAGGATGCCGATCAACTCACGGTCTATCATCAAGGAAAGGTGGTGCTGCATGTGGAATAAAGGAAAGGTCAAGGCCTTTACCCTGCTCGAAGCCTTGGTCGCTCTCTTGGTGCTTAGTGGGGGAGTGTTGGTCTTTCAAGGCTTGACCAAGCTCCTGCATGCTGAATTGGACTACCAGGCGCATCAAAAGCAGGAAGAATGGATACTTTTTCAGCAACAATTGCAGGTGGAATTGGATCGGAGCCATTTTGAAAAAGTAGCGGACAATCATATCTACTTGGTTCAGAATCAAAAACCAATTGCCATTGGTCAATCTAAAGGAGATGATATCCGAAAAACAGATGATAAGGGCAGGGGCTATCAGCCTATGATTTCAGGAGTTCGCTCTAGCCAAATTTGGCAGGAGGGAGAGTTGATTCATCTGCGGTTGAATTTCGAAGAAGGTCTAGAAAGGGAGTATGTCTACCATGTGGTACCAGCGATGCAAAATGAAAAAAGTTAAGGCTGGTGTCTTGCTCTACGCCCTCTTGATGGCAGCGATTTTTAGTCTCTTGCTTCAGTTTTACCTGCACCGTCAGGTTGCGGAGAGACGGATCTTAAAGACGAGTCAAGATCGCCTTCGGGCCTATGCTTTGGTGCAATTGGCTCTTGAAAAGAGAAAGAGTGATGAGAAGACATCAGAGATTCATTTAAAGTCTGGAACAGTTCAGCTAAGGCAGGATACTGGTTTTCTTCATGCTCAGGCTAAGATGGATGGCGAAAGCTATGAGTTTGTCCTTCCTGTAAGGGAAGAGAAGGAAAGCAAGAAGAGTCAAAAAGAAAAGAAGAAGACGCAGAAAGATAAGGAGAAGGCAGGGAGCGAAACGCCTTCTGAAGAGACGCCAAAAGAGGCCAAGGAGCCATCAGAAAATAGCGAAAAAGACTAATTTTTGGTATGATAGGGTGCGGAGGAAATCATGAATTTCGAAAAAATTGAACAAGCCTATACCTATCTATTAGAAAACACTCAAAGTATTCAAAATGAATTGTCGACCAACTTTTATGACGCCTTGATTGAACAGAATGCCATGTATTTGGATGGCAAGACGGATCTAGACATTGTTAAAAACAATAGCAAAAAATTAAAAGAACTAGGTTTAAGTAAGGAAGAATGGCGTAGAGCCTACCAATTCCTTTTTATGAAAGCCGCTCAGACAGAACCTTTACAAGCGAATCACCAGTTCACACCAGATGCGATTGGTTTTATTATTACATTTTTGATCGATCAGTTGGCTAAAAGCGACCAACTGGATGTCTTAGAAGTGGGAAGTGGAACCGGAAATCTCGCTGAGACTATTGTCAACAATAGCCGTCTCACGATTGATTACTTAGGATTGGAAGTAGATGATCTCTTGATTGACCTATCTGCTAGTATCGCAGACGTGATGGAATCCAGTGTTGTCTTTGCACAAGGAGACGCGGTGCGTCCTCAAGTGTTGAAAGAAAGTGACTTGATCGTTAGTGACTTACCGATTGGCTATTATCCAGATGATGCGATTGCACAGCGCTATCAGGTAGCGAGCTCCGAAGGCCATACCTATGCCCATCACCTCATGATGGAACAGGCCCTGAAATACCTGAAACCTCAAGGAGTAGCCATCTTTTTAGCTCCAAACAACCTCTTGACAAGCCCTCAGAGTGATCTGTTGAAAGCTTGGTTAACAGACAAGGCCCAAATCCTTGCCATGTTGACCTTGCCAGAATCTCTCTTTTCAAATCCAGCCTATGCTAAGACGATTTTCGTCCTACGAAAACAAGAAGAAGAGTCTGTTCAGCCCTTTGTCTATCCGTTTACCGATCTCCAGGATCAAGACCAGGTGGTTCACTTTATGGAAAGTTTCCAAAACTGGTTAAAGGATAGTGAAATTTGATCAAAGATCTGATATAATAGAGGAAGTGAAAACGCTTAATGAGGTGAATATATGTCGAAAACAATTTCTATTAATGCAGGAAGCTCTAGTTTGAAATGGCAATTGTACCAAATGCCAGAGGAAACTGTTCTTGCAAAAGGGTTGATTGAACGGATCGGTTTGAAGGATTCTATTTCAACCGTTAAATTTGATGGACGCTCTGAAAAACAAGTATTAGATATCCAGGACCATACACAAGCTGTAAAAATTTTGTTGGATGATTTGATTCGCTTTGATATTATCAAATCCTACGATGAGATTACAGGTGTGGGCCACCGCGTCGTTGCTGGTGGAGAATACTTCAAGGATTCTGCCTTGGTAGATGACGAAGTCCTTCGAAAAGTAGAAGAATTGTCTTTGTTAGCACCTCTTCATAATCCTGCAAATGCAGCTGGAATTCGTGCCTTTAGAGAGATTTGTCCAAATATTACCAGTGTTGTGGTATTTGATACTTCTTTCCATACAACCATGCCGGAAAAAGCTTATCGTTACCCTCTTCCAACTAAATATTACACAGAAAATAAGGTCCGTAAGTACGGCGCTCATGGAACCAGTCATCAGTATGTAGCTGGTGAAGCTGCTAAACTTCTTGGAAAACCATTAGAAGAATTGAAATTGATCACCTGCCACGTTGGAAATGGTGTATCTGTTACAGCGGTTGACAAGGGAATCTCTGTCGATACCTCAATGGGCTTCACACCTCTAGGTGGTGTCATGATGGGAACCCGTACAGGGGATCTCGATCCAGCGATTATTCCTTACTTGATGGAACATACAGAGGATTTCAATAAGCCTGAAGATATTAGCCGTATCCTTAATCGTGAATCAGGTCTTCTGGGTGTTTCTGGATCTTCTAGTGACATGCGGGATATTCATACAGCGATGCACAATGGAGACGAAAAAGCCAAATTGGCTTACGATATCTTTATCGATCGTTTGCAAAAATACATCGGTCAATACTTGGCTGTCTTGAATGGTGCAGATGCCATCATCTTTACAGCAGGAATCGGTGAAAATGCAGTAAACGTTCGTTCTTCTATTATCAATGGAATCAGCTGGTTTGGCTGCAAGGTCGACCCTGAAAAGAACGTCTTTGGAGTTGTCGGAGATATTTCCACAGATGATTCTCGTGTGAAGGTATTGGTGATTCCAACTGATGAAGAGTTGGTGATTGCGCGTGACGTTGAACGTTTCAAAAATCAGTAAACTGAAATAATGTGAGAAGGCTAGAGGCGAAAGCCCCAGTCTTCTTATTTTATACAAGAAAGAGGTTGTCCATTGAAAAATATACAGTCTTTTGTTCGAAAGCACCCATTATGTAAGAATGCCCTCTGGCTCCTTCTTTTTGTGCCCTTATTCTTTCTCTCACAATTTCCCCTCATCACTATGGTTTATTCCCTTCAAGAAGGAGTAGATGCAAGGTGGATCACTATCCTCACTCTCTTGGTAACAGTGACGGTGCTATTTATTTTTTATATAGTCATAAAGAAGAGCCCTCTGGAAAACTTAGATGTTCGGGTCATAACCTGGCCGGCTCTGGGGAGAAATTTTCTTTTTCTTCTCTTGTTGATGGCTAATAATCTGCTCGCCTATCCCTTGTTGAAACAAGAGGCAGGTGGTACAACAGCAAACCAAGCGGCTCTGAATGAGCTGCAATCTCATGCTCCTTTTCTTGCTATGGGCATGGTCGTGATCCTTGTCGCTCCGATTCTAGAAGAGCTGCTTTGTCGGGCCATCATCCCTCGTTTGATCTTTCGAGGAGCAGAACCGATCGGTTACTTAGCCGGTGCTCTCTTTTTTACTTATTTGCATGGACCGAGCGCCTTGGGGGAATGGGTAGCCTACGGAGGTATGTCTTTGATCTTAACTTGGGTGGCTTATCGCTACCAGCGGATCGAGTACAGTATTTGCCTCCATATGACCTTGAATGCGCTAGCTTATTATTATCCTGCTGTATTCCTCCTTTGTTTATTGCCGGTATCGAGAGTTTTCTTCCATGATAAATTATGATAAAATGGTAGGTACCAATGAGTTTTGATGCAGAACCATCCTACAGAAGGTCAGATAAAATCAGAAATCCGTATGGAGAGTAGACTCAGGGGTTTAGAACACTTGTTCTAGCCTCTTTTGTTCGCAAGCATGCTGTAGGAAGGGAATCGAAGGAGAACGAAAATGATTGATAATAAATGGCTGAGTGGCCAAGGGACCCTTCTTTGTGGGATCTTAAATGTCACTCCGGATTCATTTTCTGATGGCGGTAAGTATACGAGTGTGGATGCAGCCTTGCAGCAGGCGAGAAAACTGATCCAAGAAGGAGCTCAGATCCTCGATATCGGGGGAGAATCAACCAGACCAGGTAGTCATTATGTAGAGATCCAAGAAGAGATTGACCGCGTGGTTCCAGTAATTAAAGCCATTCGGAAAGAAAGTGATGTCTTGATCTCGGTGGATACCTGGAAGTCCCAGGTGGCGGCGGCGGCGCTCGAAGCTGGGGCTGATATTGTCAACGATATTACTGGTTTTCTTGGAGATCCTAAGATGGCTGCTGTCGTCGCGGAGCATGAAGCGAACGCAGTTCTCATGTTTAATCCAGTGATGGCAAGACCGCATCATCCAAGTTCCACTATCTTTCCAAGTTTTGGTTTCGAACCAGTCTTTTCAGAGCAAGAGCTTCAACAGATGGCTCAAGAACCGATTCAAGACTTGATGTGGACCTTCTTTGACCGCTCGCTTGCTGAAGCGAAAGCAGCCGGTGTCCAGATGGATCGTATTATGTTGGATCCTGGGATCGGATTTGGGTTGACCAAGCGAGAGAACTTACTCTTATTACAAGAACTTGGGACGATTCACCAAAAGGGGTATCCGATCTTTCTAGGGGTCTCCCGCAAACGCTTTGTGGTCAACATTATTGAGGAAGCTGGATTTGAGACAGATCCTGCAACGGAGACTGGTTTTTGGAATCGGGACCTGGCTTCGAGCCATTTGACGAGTATTGCAGCCAGTCAAGGAGTCGAAGTGGTGCGGGTGCATGATATTCCCCTTCACAAGATGGCAGCAAGTCTAGGCCAAGCCATTTTCCAAGCCCAAGAGGCAGCAGATACCAATTTAAAACAATACAAGTAAATGAAGACAAAAGAACATCAGTTGGATCTTCGTTGGCTAGAAGCCTATCGTTCTCAAGATCCACATTTCGGCTTGGAGCGCATGGAAGCTCTCTTGGCTTTGAGAGGAAATCCTCACCTAGACTGTCGGGTCATTCATGTTGCGGGGACCAATGGCAAAGGCTCTACCATTGCCACCTTGTCCCAACTCTTGAGGCAGGCAGGTTTACGAGTTGGAGTCTTTACCTCTCCTTATCTGATCCATTACAATGACCAAATCACCATTAATGGCGAAGCCATTTCGGATCAAGACCTGCAAACCTACCTGGATAGTTACCAGCAACTCCTGGAAGCTGAACAATCAAGGGCTGTTTTTCAAGGGTTGACGGAATTTGAAGTGATGACGGCCATCGCCTATGATTATTTTGCTCACGAGGAGCTGGATTATGTGATCATGGAAGTCGGTATGGGGGGACGACTAGATAGTACCAATGTCTGTCAGCCTGTTCTGACTGCGATCACTTCGATTGGCTTGGATCATGTTGCCCTTCTTGGGCCAGATCTGGCTTCCATTGCCCGTGAAAAGGCAGGCATCATTAAGCCAGGAATTCCTCTGGTTCTAGGGAAATTAGAAGCAGAAGCCAGCCAAGTCATTGAAGGCATTGCGATTCAGAAGCAGGCACCGATAACAGCCTATGACAGAGATTACCAAGTTGAGCTAGAAGCCTCTTGTCTATTGGGCCAATCCTTTTCTTATCACAGTTCCAAAAGAGAAAAATCCTCTTATCAAGTAGCGCTCTTAGGTCATCACCAGGCCAGAAATGCAGCTCTTGCGATCAGTATCTGTGATGTACTTTTTGAAAGAGTAGGGCGTGAACTCTTGTCAAGAGAGTTAGTGGATGAGGCCTTGCATCAAGTCGTCTGGCCTGGCCGGATGGAAGTGGTCTCGCAAAATCCCATGATCTTGCTAGATGGGGCCCATAACCCCCACGCCGTTGCGCCTTTAATCGCAAGTCTTCGGGAACTTTTCCCAAGTCAAAAAAAGACCATTCTTTTTACCTGCATCCGGACCAAAGCCTTAGAAGAGATGCTCATTCAGTGGCAGGAACTAGAAAATAGTCGCTTGATCCTAACGACCTTTGAAGATCCAAGAGCCTATTCTCAAGAAGAGATAAGAGCTGCTGCGAAAAACCATCAGCTTGAGGAAGTCAACTGGCAAGAGTTTCTACAAAACTGGCAAGCTGAAGGCAATGAGCTCCTCATTGTAACGGGGTCGCTCTACTTCCTTAGCCAGGTACGACCTTATTTATTAAAAACAGAAAAATCCAACTAGGAGATGATATGGATACAAAGAAAATTGAAGAAGCAGTGAAAATGATCATCGAGGCAGTCGGTGAAGATGAGAAACGTGAGGGACTTCAGGAAACACCGACCCGCATTGCCAAGATGTACCAAGAAATCTTTGCAGGACTAGGGCAGACAGCAGAAGAGCATCTGTCTAAATCATTTGAAATCATTGATAACAATATGGTGGTTGAGAAGGATATCTTCTTCCATTCCATGTGTGAGCATCACTTTTTACCATTTTATGGAAAAGTGCACATTGCCTACATTCCAAATGGCCGTGTGGCTGGGCTTTCAAAACTGGCTCGTACGGTCGAAGTATACGCTAAAAAACCACAGATTCAGGAACGTTTGACGGTAGAAATCGCAGATGCCTTGATGGAATATCTTGGAGCACAAGGAGCACTTGTCTGGGTAGAAGCAGAGCATATGTGTATGAACATGCGTGGTGTCCGTAAACCTGGAACTGCTACAGTGACAACTGCTGCGCGTGGACTGCTTGCGACAGATAAAGACTTAAAAAATGAAGCCTATAAACTCATGGGCCACTAATGGCTGGCTATAAGAGGTGAACAGAGTGGATCAATTACGGATCAAGGACTTAGAGGTATACGCCTATCACGGTGTTTTTCCAGCAGAAAAAGAATTAGGACAACGCTTTGTCCTAGACCTATGGGTAGATTATGAGATGACCCGTGCTGCTCGCACAGGTGATTTGGAAGCTTCGATCCATTATGGGATCTTGGCGGAACAGTTGACCGAGTGGATGCAGGCAGAAAAAATCGATCTGATTGAAACGGTGGCCTTTCAGTTGGTGCAAAAGATTTTTGAAAGCTATGCCTTTGTAGAAAAAGTTCGTCTGGAGTTGAAAAAGCCCTGGGCTCCTGTTCCCTTGCCATTAGAGACTTGTTCGGTGACAATCGAACGGGAGAAAAAACGGGCCTTTATTGGGCTTGGCACCAATATGGGAGATAAACAACTGCAACTAGAGACGGCGCTAGAAAAAATCAAGGATCGAGGCATTCGTCTTCTTCAGACATCCACAAGGATTGAAACAGAACCTTGGGGAGGGGTGGAGCAGGACACCTTTTTGAATCAGGTGGCAGAGGTTGAAACCTGGATGACCCCAGAGGATTTACTAGAGACCTTACTTGCCATTGAGCAGGAAATGGGGCGTGTCCGTGAGATCAAGTGGGGGCCACGTGTGATCGATCTAGATCTGCTCTATATGGAGGACACCATTTGTTACAGTCCAAACTTGATCTTGCCGCATCCTTATGTGGCAGAACGTGCCTTTGTCCTAGAGTCTTTGAATGAAATTGCTCCTCATTTTGTGGACCCTGTTCAAAGAAAGCCCATTCGCCAATTATGGGAGGCTGTCAAATAGTCTCTCTTCTTTGCATCATAATAAAAAACAATCCCTGTTCGAGGGATTGTTGAGAGCGTAGAGAAACGAATCTTTAATAAAATTTAATCAATTCTTTAAAAATTATACTCGTTATAGTTATTCAATCATATTCTGAAACTTTCCGCCGTGAGAAAAGTGCCTGAAACGACTCAGTTTCAGGCACTCGGAATTATTGAGACCTTAGGCTCAATAATTAGTCATGGAACTTCTTCGAAGTTCGCTGACGTCCGTACTCACCTAAGGAAAGTTTTTTAAGAAGACTTTGTCTTCAATCTGAACAATTCCTAGAGCAGGGATTGTTTTTGTTTGTCTGAGTTTATTTACGATATAAGCGATCGTATTGGTAGACAGGATCCATGGTGACGTTGATACCGAGCTTACGAAGGACATTCTTGTCTTCGTCTGTCAGCATCACGGTTGAGTGGGCTTCACTGCCTTTCAACTTGCCTAATTCTTGCATAGCAAGTTTAGCGTCTTCATTGCTCATGGCTGTAATGGCAAGGGCAATGAGGATCTCGTTCGAGTGAAGACGAGGGTTACGGCTACCCAAATGATTGATCTTCAGGCCTTGGATGGGTTGAACGTATTCTGGCTCGATTAATTTGGTTTCTTTATCAATATGCGCCAATTTCTTGATCGCATTGATTAAGAGGGCTGCGGTTGGGCCAAAGAGATCAGAGGTTTTTCCGGTTACCATCTCGCCGTTTGGTAATTCAAGGGCTAAGGCTGGCTCACCTGTTTCTTCTTCTTTTTGGCGGGCAAGCACGGTTACTTTCCGATCATTTGGAGTAATGCCCAAATCATTCATCAAGAGCTCAATCTTTTTGACAGCTCCTTCACCGACACGCTCGGCTTTGACATCCAAAATGGTTTGGTAATAGCGACGGATAATTTCTTGTTGGGAAGCTTCAATCGCAGCGTCATTGTCCACAATGGCAAAGCCAACCATGTTGACACCCATGTCTGTTGGAGAAGCATAAGGAGAGGTTCCTAAGATGCGTTCCAACATGCGCTTCAAGACAGGGAAGATTTCGATATCGCGGTTGTAGTTGACCGTCGTTTCCCCGTAGGTTTGGAGGTGGAAGGGATCGATCATATTGACATCGTCTAGATCTGCAGTCGCTGCTTCATAAGCCAAGTTGACTGGGTGGTGCAAAGGAAGATTCCATACTGGGAAGGTTTCAAACTTAGCATAACCTGATTTGATCCCATTTAATTGGTCATGGTACATATTGGACATACAAGTTGCCAGCTTACCAGAACCAGGGCCAGGAGCTGTCACAACGACCAAATTGCGACTAGTTTTGATGTAGTCGTTTTTCCCCATCCCTTCAGGAGAGATGATGTGGTCCATATCAGTCGGATAGCCCTTGATCGGATAGTGGAGATAAGAGGCGATCCCGCTCTTATCCAGTTGTTTGCGAAAGGCGTCTGCTGCAGCTTGTCCAGCATATTGGGTGATGACGACAGAGCCTACAAAGATCCCTAATTCATTGAATTTGTCGATCAAGCGCAGTACTTCTTGGTCATAAGAAATTCCTAGATCTCCACGGGCTTTTGAGTGCTCAATGTTGTTGGCGTTGATGGCAATGACAATTTCCACCTGGTCGCGCAATTCTTGGAGCAACTTGATCTTATTGTCTGGTTCGTATCCAGGGAGGACACGAGCAGCGTGGAAGTCTTCTAACATCTTACCACCAAATTCAAGGTAGAGCTTGCCATCGAATTGGTTGATCCGCTCAATAATGTGGTCACGTTGCAAGTTCAAATACTTTTCAGAACTAAAAGCTTGTTTTTTCATGTAAAACTCCTGTATATAAGGGAAGGGTCTGCCACACAAATCCAAGGATGAGTGTTCCGTTCCCTACCATTTCATTCTTTCATATTATATCAGAAAACAGATGGAAGATAAAATATTCTAAGATACTTTCCTAAGGGGAGTGTGGATGCCAAGGGGCTCAATGGTGACTCACGGTGGAAAGTTTCCAAGAGAAGTTTGTTTTCCCTCTAAAAAAGCCCCTTACGGGGCTTCAGATCGATGTTGTTTAATAGTGTTTGATCAAATCAACTGTAGAGCGATCCAATTTCTTAACCAACGCTTGTAAGAAGGCTTGCGCTTGCAAGAAATCATCCATGGCATAGAGGGTTTGGTGAGAGTGGATGTAACGTGCACAGACACCAATAGTGGTTGATGGGACTCCACCATTCTTCAAGTGCGCTGCACCTGCATCGGTACCACCTTTGGCACAATAGTATTGGAATTTGATGCCCGCTTCTTCAGCAGTAGTGAGCAAGAAATCTTTCATATTTGGTAGCATGATGTGACCTGGATCATAGAAGCGAAGCAGTGTTCCTTCCCCAATCGCGCCTTGGTCTCCAAAGACATCGGCTGCTGGCGAACAGTCTACAGCAAGGAAGATTTCAGGATCAAATTTAGTGGTTGAAGTGTGGGCTCCACGAAGTCCCACTTCTTCTTGAACGTTGGCTCCTACATAGAGTTCGTTGTTTAAGGCTTGTCCAGAAAGACTCTTGGCCAATTCGCTGACCATCAAGACGCCGTAGCGGTTATCCCATGCTTTGGAGATGACGTTTTTACCATTAGCAGTGAGAATCGCAGAGCTATCTGGGACCAAGGTATCTCCAGGACGGACCCCATAGCTTTCAGCTTCGGCTTTAGAGCTAAAGCCTGCATCAAAGACGATGTCGCTAATGGCAGGTACGGTTGGTCCACCTGTTCCACGTGTCAAATGAGGAGGAACAGATCCTGAAATCGCAGGGTATTCACGTCCGTCACGTGTAAAGAGTTTGAAGCGTTGGCTGCTAACGACCATCGGATTCCAACCTCCGATTGGGACAACACGGAAAGTTCCGTCAGCTTTGATTTCGCTGATCATAAAACCAACTTCGTCCATGTGGGCAGCTACTAAGATACGAGGAGCATCGGCTGCTGTTGAGTGTTTCACCCCAAAGATCCCACCGAGACCATCTGTCACGATTTCGTCCACATGAGGGGTCAATTGTTGGCGCAAATAATCCCGTACAGGAGCTTCATGACCTGAGATAGCAGGGATTTCAGTTACTTCTTTGATTTTAGAAAATAAATCAGTCATAGGTTACCTTCTTTCTGATGCTATTTTATCACTTTTTATACAAGGATGGTAGCGTTATTATGGAAATCAGTCCCAAAAAGCAGAGGGAGAGATCCAGCTTAGACCGTTGTCCCTCTGCTTATTTTGTGTTACAATAGGCACTATGAAAGCTAAAAAAATTATTTTGTCTAGTCTGGCTCTAGCAAGTGCAGGAGCTCTTGCGGCCGGTGTTTATAAAATTGCCAAAGATCAAAAGCGTCTTCGTACCCAAGAAGAATTGGTAGCAGAAGTACGGGAGCAAATGGAAGCCATGGGGACGATTGCGACTCTGTATGTGGAACTCTACGAGTCGAGTGAAGAGCGCTTAGTAGGTGGTGTCATTTTTGAAGATGAGCGCCATTACCGCTTTATCTACGAGGACGGTCTCTTGCATTACGAAGAGGAAAAACTATGATTATACCAAATTCTCTAGAAGAAATTGCTTCATATGTAGAGCAAGATGGCAAGAAAGTGTTTGTCTTTTCAGCAGATTGGTGTGGGGATTGTCGTTACCTCAAGCCTTTTTTGCCGGAGATTGAGACTGAAAATCCTGAATTTACCTTTATCTTGATTGACCGAGATGCCTATATGGATCTGGCGAAAGTCTGGGATGTTTATGGGATCCCTAGTTTGGTGGTTCTGGAAAAGGATAAGGAAATCGGTCGGTTTGTCAATCGAGATCGGAAAACCAAAGCGCAGATTACAGCATTCTTAGCAGGATTAAAATAGGAGAAAATCATGATTGTAACATACAACAAAGAACAAGTCGGCGATGTCTTGATGCTGACCTTGAAAAATAGTGGAGATGCAAAGCTCGCGGTGGAGAGAAAAGGAAAAGTGGCTCGCGTTTACCGTGAGGACAAGCAAGAAACCGTTGCCTGGAATATCTTTGACGCCTCATCTTTCTTCGCCATCGAAGGCAAGGGCCAAGTCTTTTTGACAGATGAGCAAGTGGATCGTTTGAACCAAGAATTGGAAAGAGAAGGCTTCGCAGAACGTTTGGTCAACGATCGGGAACCAAAATTTGTGGTGGGAGAAATCCTTGAAATGGTGGCCCATCCAGATAGTGACCACTTGAATATCTGCCAGGTAGCAGTTGGACCAGATAAGACAGTTCAGATCGTAGCAGGAGCTCCAAATGCGCGGGTGGGTCTAAAGACCATTGTTGCTCTTCCAGGTGCCATGATGCCGGATGGTAGCTTGATTTTCCCAGGGGCTCTTCGTGGAGAAAAAAGTTATGGCATGATGTGCAGTCCGCGTGAATTGCACTTGCCAAATGCTCCTCAAAAACGAGGCATTATTGAATTGGATGATGCAGAAGTAGCAGGGACACCTTTTGATCCTGCTCGTCACTGGCACGAATAAAGAGAAGAATCTAGGATATTTTGAATCCTAGATTTTTTGATTTTGGTTTGTCACCTCCATTTTTTAAAATTTTTTCGAATAAATAGATAGGAGGTAAATGATGTATAATAAAGTTGTTTTAATCGGTCGCTTAGTAGCGGCTCCAGAATTGCATAAAACCAGCACAGACAAATCCGTTGCCCGAGTGACCGTTGCGGTCAATCGTCGCTACAAGGACCAAAACGGGGAGCGAGAGACTGATTTTGTCAATGTCGTTGTCTGGGGGAAATTGGCTGAAACCATGGCTAGTTATGCTAGCAAAGGGAGCCTGATCTCTTTGGATGGAGAGATTCGGACGCGCCACTACGAGAAAAATGGAGTTATGCAGTATGTGACAGAGGTCCTCTGCCAAAGTTTTCAGTTGCTAGAGAGCCGCGCTCAGCGAGCGATGCGTGAAAATGGTGGAACGGGAGATTTAGCCGATATCATCTTAGAAGAAGAAGATCTTCCTTTTTAGGATCAAAAAAGAAAGCTGGTTCGTTTATAGACCAGCTTTTTTGATACTTGCTAGGGATTTCATTCGGGAACTACTCTTTTAAAAATAAAGCAAAAATATGCATCTGTACAATAAAAGCCAGCACTTTTCTTGAAAAAGTAGTAGAATAAAGTAATATATATTCAAAATTTTCAGAAAAGGAACGGAGTTTGAAGGGGAAAGAAGAAAGAAAAGAACGGTTGAAATGGCTGATAAAACGGGTTTTACTGGTGATTCCAGTGGCCTGCATCCTCTTGTGGATCTATGCCGTTTGTCAAACCAGTAGCATCAAGGATCAGACCAAGATCGGTGTCACCTATATGACCATGAACAATGAGTTCTATAAAAGTATTCATTCGGAAATTAGTCGAATTGCCGATGAGAGAGGGGCTCTTGTATCTGTCCGAGATCCGGAATTGGATGAAAAAAGGCAGAGCCAGCAGATCGATGATTTTTGCGCCCAAAAAGTAAATGTGATTGTGATTAATCCGGTCAAAGGGGATAGTCAGCCCATTTTAAGAGCTCTTAAAAAAGCTAGAAAACAAGGAATTAAGATCATTGCAGTTGATACCCAGCTCAAGCATTTTAAGCCGGATGCCAGCATTGTCTCTGATAACTACCAAGCAGGAGTCTTGATTGCGAAAGAGTTGATGAAACGCTCTTCAAATGCTCGGATCCTTCTCTTGGAGCATAAGGGAACTGTTTCAGCAGATACGCGGATTCAGGGATTTAAGGATACCATCAAAGGGCATGGGTCTTATGAGATCATCTCGGAACTAGAAACCAAGGGTCAGACGGAGATCGCCATGCCCGCTGTCCGTAAGTTTTTGCAGTCAGGGGGGAATGTCGATACTCTAGTCGCCTTGAATGACCGTTCAGCTATAGGAGCTTTAGCAGCGATCAAGGAGCAAGGAATCACCCATCCCATTGCGATCTATGGGATTGATGGCTCACCAGATATGAAAGCCTTGCTGCACTCGACAGATGATGTCGTAGGAACCGTTGCCCAGTCTCCGTTGAAGATGGGAGACCGTGTGATGGAGGTCATCCAAGATATGACGGCTGGGAAGAGCTACCAAAAAGAGATAACCATTCCGGTTCAAATGATGACAAAGGAAAACATCGATCACTTTGATGTGAATGGGTGGCAGTAATGAGAAAATTTAGAGGTGTGAGATACAGTTTGGCAATTCTGATGGTCGTGAATTTTATCGCTGTGATGCTCAACAGTATCATCTATCTTCAAGCAACCAACTATATCATTGCCCAACGACAAGCCTCCCTATTAGTAGAACGTTTAGAGCGTATTCCTTTTGCGCCTTCGACAACTTTTTGGTTGTCTGCGCTCTTATTTGCTGGGATTGCCTTGATCTCCATGAGTCGTTACCGGTCTCAAACGAGTCGATGGTCCATTTTTGATAAGTGGAACATTCTGGAGATCCTCCTGATGTTGCTCTTGATGTGGGTCCAAAATGTAGCTTATAACGGGCTTATTCTATTAGTTTTTGCGGATATCTTCTATGGTTCCAAAGAGTTGAATACCAAGCGCGACCGCAAGTATTGGTTTGCGTTTATCCTAGTGAGTTTCTTGATGCTTCTTGTGACCAACTCAGACGTCTTTTCGCTTTTCTTTCCGATACCTTCTCTGGATGTCTATATTCATTTTTATCCTGCCTCCATTCGGATTCTGGCCTTTTTCTTAAAGAATTCCCTCTATGCCTTGAATATGGTGCTCTTCATTATTTCGCTTTTGTTCTATATTATGAATGTTCTTGCGGAAAACCACGAAGTAGAAGAAGAGTTGGCCATGGTTTCGAAGGTCAATACGGAGTTGAACAACTATATGGCCTTGTCTGAGAAGATTGCAGAGGATCGGGAGCGCAAGCGGATTGCTCGGGAAATTCACGATACCTTGGGGCATGCGCTAACAGGGATCTCAGCAGGTTTAGATGCTGTCGGAGTCTTGATTGATATCGATCCCAATCGGGCAAAAGAGCAGGTGAAAAGTGTATCAGAAGTGGTTCGTGAAGGAATCCAGGATGTGAGAGGCTCTCTCAACCGCCTCCGTCCAGGTGCCCTTGAGGGACGAACCCTCAAAGATGCTTTAGAAAAGATGATCCGCGAGTACCAGACGCTTTCCAAGTTGCAGGTTGATTTACACTATGAATGGGTCGATGTCGATATGGACGTCATGATTGAAGATACGATCTTTCGTGTGATCCAGGAGTCTATGACCAATGCGGTTCGTCACGGTCATGCCAGTCAGATGAGCCTTCATTTTTTTGAGAATGAAGAAGATTACCTGATCGAGTTGCAGGACAATGGGGTTGGGTTTGAAACCTTGACCTATGGCTATGGGCTCAAGCAGATGATGGAGCGCATTTCCATCCTAGGAGGACAGCTTCAATTTGAAAGTCGCGATGGATTTTTCACGCGCGTCAGTTTACCGAAATATAAAGAAGGGAGATAGAGATGGTGATAAAAGTAATGGTGGCAGATGACCAGGCCTTGATTCGAGAATCTCTGAAAATTATTTTGTCAGCCCACCCCGATATCGAAGTGGTGGCCACAGTGGAAGATGGGAATCACGTCTTGTCGAGCATTCCACAGACACATCCTGACCTGATCTTAATGGATATTCGGATGCCAGGCATGGATGGGGTTTTGGCGACAAAAGAGGTAAAAGAGCACTATCCGGATATCAAAATTATTATTTTAACGACCTTTGATGATGATGAATTTATCTATAGTGCACTCAAGTATGGTGCTTCAGGTTATCTTTTAAAGGGAGCCTCGACAGAGGAACTCTATGAAGCGATTAAGGTGGTGTATCAAGGCGGAGCCATGATCAACCCGAATATCGCTAGTAAAGTCTTTCAAATTTTCTCACAAATGGCCAAAACCAACTTCTCTATTGCTGTAGATGAGGACAATGTCAAGGATTTGAGCACGACGGAATGGCGCATTATCCAAGAAGTCGGCTATGGGGAGTCCAATAAAGAAATTGCGGCCAAACTCTTCTTGTCAGAAGGAACCGTGCGCAATTACTTATCAACGATTTTGGCGAAATTAAACCTACGAGATCGAACGCAATTAGCGATCTGGTCAGTCCAAACAGGAGTGACGAGACGTGATTTTTCTAAAGGAAATACAGAATGAAATTGAAGCGAAAGCATCTTTGTTGGGGGATTGGCCTCCTTGTTGTGCTCTGTGCGAGCGCAGGTTTTTATTGGTGGAAACAGCAACCGACCGTACTCCATATCGGTGTTTATGCAGGTTCTAGCTGGGATGTGCCGACCAGTCAACGTTCCCATGCCTTGGATCGAGCGATTCAAAAATTTGAAAAATCCCATCCCCACGTCCGTGTAGAGTATGAAAACGGGATTCCGCAGTCAGATTATTCAGACTGGCTCTCTGAAAAGATTGTCTCAGGAAAGACGCCAGATGTGTTTATGGTCTCTGAGCAAGATCTTTCCTTATTAGCAGCGCGAGGCGTATTAGAAAAGTTAAACGGCTATATGGATCGAAAAGATCAAGCTGCCTTTTATCCCGTTGCCTTTGAATCGGGTGTCTATCAGGGGCAAACCTATGCCTTACCTTATGAAAGCAATCCGATTTTGATGTGTGTCAATAAAGATCTCTTAGATAAAGAAGGTATCGCGGTTCCCAAAGAAGGCTGGACCCTTGAAGAGTTCTATACGATTTGCAAGAAACTAACCAAAGATACCAATGGGGATGGGCAATTGGACCAATTTGGGAGCACAGAATACACCTGGAAAGAAGCCTTGGCGGCAAATGGAGGTCATCTTTTCCAAGGAGGCATGCTCAAGCTGACAGCTCCAGAAGTGAAAGAGTCTTTGACTTTTCTGCAAAAATTGGAAGATCTAAATAAAAATTACAAGGTGAGCTCTAAAGATTTTGACCAGGGGAAAGTCGCCTTCTATCCCATGACCTTGGCCCAATATCGGACCTATAAACCTTATCCCTACCACGTTTCAAAATATTCAAACTTCACCTGGACCTGTATCCCGATGCCTGCTAAGTCAAAAACGACCAAGGCAACCTTAGTCACGACGACTTCTTTTGCTATGTCAGCTCGGAGTTCTCATTCCAAGTTGGCTTGGGAATTGATGCAACTTTTGACAGAGGATCCAGACATTCAACAAACTCTCTTTGCCCAATCCCAAGGGATCTCTGTCATGCCACAGGTAGTCAAGAGTCGCTCTAGTAAAGACCTTTTGCAGGTGGATGATTTTGGAACAGATTCCTTGACCAATCAGACCTTGAACCGCATCATGGAACAAGCTGTTGAAAGTAGTCCGAAAAATGTCTCAAAAGAGGTGCTAGAAAAGCTAGATTACTTGATTGGCAATGCCTTGCGTGATCAGGATGTCGAGAACCGCTTGCCTCAAATTCAGAGGGAGATTGAAAGTAGTCTACAGGTAGGAGTTTAGAGTAAAATAAGATGGCATTTTGTCAAGTGACAGATGTCATTTTTTTATTGCTAAATGTCATATTGGGAATGTGACATTTGACAATGTAAAAGCGCTTTCAAATAGTCTACAATAGAGTCAAATAAAGGAGGCGTAGCAAAATGAAATACCTCATTTTGGTCAGTCATGGTGGACTGGCAGAAGGTCTAAAAACATCACTAGCCATGTTTGCTGGTGACAAGTTGGATCAGGTCATCGCAGTTGGACTCAAAGAAGGAAAATCAGTTGATGACTTCGCAGTTGATTTCAGAGAGAGCATTTCAGGATTGACAGCTGATGATTCTGTTTTGGTCTTGGCAGATATCGTAGGTGGTAGTCCATTAACCACTGCAGCCACGGTTCTAGAAGAAGCTGGAAAGCTCGATGGAGCCTTGATCCTTGGTGGGATGAACCTTACCATGGCCTTGACGGCAGTTGTGATGAAGGATGTGTTGGATGGAGACGATTTGTCAGCCACCATCTTATCAGAAGCACGATCTGCACTACAGCCTTTTGAAATTTCAGCCGCTGGTGCTGAAGAAGATGATGACGATATTTAATAGGGAGGTACCTTATGGTAGTAACATTTGTACGGATTGATGACCGCATGATTCACGGTCAGACAGTCACACGCTGGGCAAAAGAAAAACCATGTGATGGTTTGATTGCCGTAAACGATGCAGCAGCATCAAACAAGGTTTTGATTCAAGCTTACAAAGGCGCATCAGACAAGAAAACCTTTGTATGGACAAAGGAAGCCTTTAAAGAAAAATCAGCAAAAGTAACAGAATCAGATAGTCGTTACTTCTTGATCACCAAAAATCCAATCGATATGAAGGAAATTTTGGTCGACCAAGGGTTTGTCCCAGGTGATGTCAAAGAAATCATTGTTGGCCCTGCAAATGATCGTCCTGGAGCTGTGAAATTGGGAAATAACCAATCCATCACTCAGGAAGAAGCAGAAGCCTTCCAAGCTATTCAAGCAGCAGGCTACAAGGTGAAATTCCAATTGTTGCCAGATGTTTCCATCGGTTATTGGGATGATTTCAAATCAAAATTTGGTTTTTAGAACTAACAGTCTGATCTGTTAGGTAAATAAATTTACAAACAAAAGGAGCGTTTGTTATGACAATTTCATGGATTCAAGCAATCTTGCTTGGTATTTTCGCCAGCTTGTCTTCAATGCCTGGTATGGGAGGTTCCAGTATCGGGAACTATACACTCGGTCGTCCCTTGATCGGTGGGTTGATTTCAGGTTTAATTCTTGGAGATGTGACAACCGGTATTATGGTCGGGGTTGCCCTTCAAGTCGTTTATATCGCCTTGGTAACACCTGGTGGTACCGTATCTGCCGATGTGCGTGCCATCTCTTACATCGGTGTTCCTCTTGCTATCTTGTTTGTGCATGCTAATAACATCACAGATGAAGCAGGAATCGCCGCAGCTGCAGCTCCAATCGGTGCAGCCGTTGGGACAATTGGTACAGTTCTTTTCTACGGTACCGCTACTATGAACTTGGTTTGGCAACACATTGGTTGGAAAGCCGTTGAAGAAGGAAACTTCAAAAAACTCTACGCAGTTGACTGGGTTTACCCTTGGATCTCTCACTTCCTCTTCTCTTTCCTTCCAACAATGATTATCACCAAATACGGTGAAAACATGGTTGATTTGATGAAACAATACCTTCCTATGGATGGTTACTGGATGAAAGCCCTCTTTACAGTCGGTGCTCTTCTCCCATGTGTCGGTATTGCCATCTTGTTGAAACAAATTGTTACAGAAGCAACTGACTTCATTCCATTCTTTGTTGGATTTACCTTGGCAAAATCTCTCGGATTGAACTTGGTATCCAGTGCCGTTGTTTCATTAATCTTTGCAGTAATCTACTATGAACTTGAAGTGATCAAATCGATGAAAGCTGCTCCAGCCGGAGTGGTGGACCAAGACGATGATGAGGAGGATATTTAAAATGGCTGATAGAAAGAAAATTTCAAAGAAAACATTAGCAAAAGCATTCCATCATTGGTATTATGGTCATTTGACTTGTTTCTCTCAAGAACATATGCAAACCTTCGGGTACTTGACTTCTATGCTTCCAATCGTAGAAGAAATGTATGATACAAAAGAAGAACAAAAGGATGCTATGCAAACCTATACGGCCTTCTTCAACACTGAACCACAACTTGGATCTCTTGTTGTAGGGATCACAGCTGGTTTGGAAGAAGCGCGTGCAAACGGAGATGCAGTAGATGGCGAAACCATCAACGGTATGCGTGCCGGTTTGATGGGACCAATCGCTGGTATTGGTGACTCATTGGTCGTTGGTACCTTGATTCCAGTTCTATTAGGGATTGCCCTTGGACTTTCTAAAGGTGGTAACGTCGCTGGTGCTCTCTTCTACATCGTCGTATGGAACCTCTTAGTCTACTTTGGTATGCGCTTTGCCTTCTTCAAAGGTTACCAATTAGGGGATAAAGCCGTTGAATTCCTTGTAGGACCAAAAGGACAAGCTCTTCGTAAAGCGATCAGCGTTGTCGGTGGTATGGTTATCGGTGCCGTAGCAGCTACTTGGGTATCTGTTACAACAGCCCTTCAATTCAAGAATTCTGAAGGAAAAGTCTTCTTGAACATCCAAGAAAAGATCGATGGTGTTTATCCAGGTCTCTTGACAGCAGCCTTCATCACTCTTTGCTGGTGGTTGATGTCTAAGAAAAAAATTTCACCAAACAAAGTTATGTTACTTCTCGTTGTAGTTGCTTTGATCGGTGTTGCCCTTGGTATCTTTGACCCACATCTTAAATACTAAGGTAAAGAACAAACGAATTTGCTAGTAGGAGTTTTTGAGAATGAAGTGAATGGACCTCCTTTACTTGCACTTCATTCTCAATTTTTATTAGGAGGAATCCCATGGTTACAAAACAAGAACTTGTCAATGGATATGAAACAGAAATCAAGTACCAACGCCACATGCTTGAAAACCTTGGTCGTTGGTTCAGCTTACTCTTTATCATTGCCAGTATTGGTGTGGTATTGATCTATCTCTTTCACAAAAGTTTCCTCCCACTCTTGATCCTCGGGATTTTACTAGCCTTGGTTGGAATTTTAGGCATGATTGTTTTTGGATATGGCATCTACCGCGGGCGGATCAATCTTCAAAAAGTGATCGATGATTTCAATCAAAAATTGACAATTTTAAATTGATATTTTAGAAACATCTCATCTATTTTTGAGGTGTTTTTTTCTTGACTATTTCTGACCAAGTGATACAATAGAAACATAAGTTAGCACTTGCGTATAGAGAGTGCTAAAAACACGTATGGAGGAATGAACATGTTAAAACCATTAGGAGACCGTGTGGTCTTAAAAGTAGAAGAAAAAGAACAGACTGTTGGAGGTTTTGTCCTCGCAGGTGCGAGCAAGGCTGATACAAAAACAGCTGAAGTAGTGGCCGTTGGTGAAGGCGTGCGTACTCTAAGTGGTGAACTCATCGCTCCAGCTGTAAAAGCAGGAGACCACGTTTTGGTTGAAAGCCATGCAGGAATTGAAGTTAAAGATGGGGAAGAAACCTACACCATCGTTGGAACAGCAAACATTCTTGCAATTGTAGAGTAAGAGAAGAAAGAGGTAAGAGAAATGGCAAAAGATATTAAATTTTCATCTGATGCACGTTCTGCAATGGTCCGTGGTGTCGATGTCTTAGCAGATACAGTGAAAGTTACGTTGGGCCCTAAAGGTCGCAATGTGGTTCTTGAAAAATCATTTGGTTCACCTTTGATCACAAATGATGGGGTGACTATCGCAAAAGAAATCGAATTGGAAGACCATTTTGAAAATATGGGTGCTAAATTGGTGTCAGAAGTGGCTTCTAAGACCAATGATATCGCAGGTGACGGTACAACGACCGCAACGGTCTTGACTCAAGCTATCGTCCGTGAAGGGATCAAAAACGTCACTGCAGGTGCTAACCCAATTGGCATCCGTCGTGGGATTGAGACAGCTGTTGCAACAGCAGTAGAAGCTTTGAAAAACAATGCGATTCCAGTATCGAGTAAGGAAGCGATTGCTCAAGTAGCTGCTGTGTCTTCTCGTTCTGAAAAAGTCGGTGAGTACATCTCTGAAGCCATGGAAAAAGTTGGCAAAGATGGGGTCATCACCATTGAAGAGTCTCGTGGAATGGAGACAGAACTGGAAGTCGTTGAAGGTATGCAATTTGACCGTGGTTACCTCTCACAATACATGGTCACTGATAATGAAAAAATGGTGGCAGACCTTGAAAATCCATACATTTTGATCACTGACAAGAAGATTTCAAATATCCAAGAAATCTTGCCATTGTTGGAAAGCATTCTTCAAAGCAACCGTCCACTCTTGATCATCGCAGATGATGTCGATGGCGAAGCTCTTCCAACACTTGTCTTGAACAAGATCCGCGGTACCTTTAATGTCGTAGCTGTCAAGGCACCAGGATTTGGAGATCGCCGCAAAGCCATGCTAGAAGACATTGCCATCTTGACTGGTGGTACAGTCATTACAGACGATCTTGGTTTGGAATTGAAAGATGCAACCATTGAAGCCCTTGGGCAAGCAGCTAAAGTGTCAGTCGATAAAGACAGTACCGTCATTGTCGAAGGTTCTGGTAACCCAGAAGCGATCGCTAACCGTGTGGCTGTTATCAAGTCACAAATCGAAACTACAACCTCTGAATTTGACCGTGAAAAATTACAAGAACGTTTGGCCAAATTGTCTGGTGGTGTTGCCGTAATCAAGGTTGGTGCTGCAACAGAAACAGAATTGAAAGAAATGAAACTCCGTATCGAAGATGCCCTTAATGCGACTCGCGCAGCCGTTGAAGAAGGGATCGTTGCCGGAGGTGGTACAGCCCTTGTCAATGTCATCTCTGCAGTCGCAGCCCTTGAATTGGAAGGGGATGAAGCGACCGGACGCAATATCGTTCTTCGTGCTTTGGAAGAACCAGTGCGCCAAATTGCCCACAATGCCGGTTACGAAGGATCTATTGTGATTGATCGCTTGAAAAATGCCGAAGTCGGAACAGGTTTCAATGCTGCAACAGGTGAATGGGTGAATATGATTGATGCAGGAATCATCGATCCAGTTAAAGTGAGCCGTTCAGCCCTTCAAAACGCCGCTTCCGTAGCGAGTCTGATCTTGACGACCGAAGCAGTCGTAGCCAACAAACCAGAACCAGCAGCCCCAGCAGGACCAGGAATGGATCCAAGCATGATGGGCGGGATGATGTAAGACACTTAGCCTAATGGGTGCTGAAGCACCTCATTAGGCTACGGCAAGCATCATGGTGCCTTGCCGAAGTGTCTTACTAAGAAAATAAAGAAGGCGTTATCGGCCTTCTTTATTTTCTGTCGTAACCTGATACCCATGATTGGTTCTAAAGCACGAATCATTTGACGCCAGCCGCTATTGTGCGGTCTGGCTAATCATCTTACTAGCTCAAAGAGAGTGGGACAGAAATCGGTAATTCGTTAGAATTCGATTTCGTCGTCCCACCTCTGCACAGTTGAGTAGGGCTGTAAAAGCTGATGAAATCAGCGTAGTAGAGCCCACTCAACCACTGCGTCTTGCTCGACAACCTAAAAATAATTGAGAGGCTAGGACTTTTGTCCCAGTCTCTTTTTATCGTGCTTTGGGATTTTTATTTGTTATGGAATAATATTTTTATTTTAAATTTTGTAACAGAAATGATAAATACTAATTAAAGAGGACTTGCGTAGATGCTTGGGAATCAAGCGTTTGTGGTGTTTTCAGGAAGAGGGATATTTGCCAACAAATTGCAATACAAATTAACTGATTTTGTAATAATTCTAGTGTATACTAGTAAGAGTAGATCACAGGTCTACATTGTTGCAAGGGGAGAACTTCCCACATACATGTCTATTGACAATAAAACTTGATCGTAATATCGCTGTTAGTAAAATGAGAGTTTGAACATAGCATAGATTTTATCGACCTTTTTCATATTAAAAAATATTTTTCAAATTCCCCTTGCGCAAGCTCTTCCGGATTCCTCCGGGAGAGTTTTTTGTTTAGGAGAAAAGGTAGAAGGCCTATCAAGTCTCTTTTGAAAGAGTGGCTCAGTAGGCATCATTTATGGTAAAATAGAACATATTCGTAGAGGGGAAGGGGTGAGGACTTTGTTGAAGATTTTTGTGTTAGAAGATGAATGGATCCAACAATCGCGTATCGAAGCGGTCTTGCAGGATCTCATCCGTCAAAAATCCTTGCAATGCAAAGCGCCAGAAGTGTTTGGGAAGTCAAGCCAGTTGCTGGATGCTATCACAGAGAGAGGCGCCCATCACCTATTCTTTTTAGATATCGAGATTAAAGGTGAGGAGAAAAAGGGTCTAGAGATCGCAAAAGAGATTCGTAAGAAAGACCCCCATGCGACCATTGTCTTTGTCACCACTCACTCTGAATTCATGCCCATTACCTTTCAGTACAAAGTGGCTGCCTTGGATTTTATTGATAAAACGCTGGGTGAGGAAGAGTTCAAAGAGAGAATCAGCTCAGCCATCGACTATACCTTGGAGCAAGCTGGGACCACGATTGCGCAAGATGCCTTTACATTTGAGAGTGCGATGGCGCGTGTACAAGTTCCTTTTAATAAGATTTTGTATGTTGAAACGTCTCCAGCCATTCACAAGGTTATTTTACACACCCAGGAAGAACGCTTGGAATTTTACGCTAGTATTGCCGATATCGAAAAAGCAGATCCCCGCTTGTATCGGTGCCACCGCTCTTTTGTGGTGAATCCGCAAAATATTACGAAGATTGATAAAGAAACCAAGAAAGCTTTTTTTGAAAATGGGGACAATTGCTTGATCTCACGGACCAAGTACAGAGGCCTACTGGAAGCTTTGAAAAAATAGAAGGAGAAAGAATTGCTGTTAGATATTCTAATATTTTACCTAAAGTTCTTCGTCAGTATGCTGATCTATCGTCATATCAGTAGACAAGAGTTCGCCTTGCGCTGGCTCTTTTTGTGCCCCTTCTTCTTTGCAGTCGTCTTTACCCTTGTGCCACCGGTAGGCTTTTTTGGCTATTTCTTAGTATTTATTGCCTATAGTTTCTACCGAAATCGTAACATACGACACCTTTTGAATATTTTTTACGGGCTCTACCCGGTTGTCATGGAGAGTCTCATTGCGCGTCTCTTAGCCTTTTATGTCTTTCCAATGTTAGGGATCGTACTTGTTCATGAGGCATCTGTCAGCTGGTATGATGCTCTACTTGAATTGCTGGTCTTTCCTGTTTATATAGGAATCACTAAATTGTTAAAACTAGATTTTACAGATTTAAAAGTAGGGTTTCAACGGCAGTATTTTAATCGTTTCTTACTCCCGATGGATCTTTCCATGTTTGTGTATTTAGTCAGTGTTGTAGGTCTGGTGGTTTTTGAGGATATTATTCCGCATGCAGATGCTTTACGGGAACAGTTAAATAGTATTTATCTGATTTTGTTTTTTGTGATGCTCTTGTATTTCAATGCAGTGTCCAAAGAACGATTGAAACAAGAGATTCTGGAACAAAAAGATAGGCAACTGCAGGAGTTAGCCACCTATAGCCAACACGTCGAAATGCTCTATGGGGAGATTCGTGCCTTTCGTCATGACTACCTGAATATTTTAACCAGTCTCAAATTAAGTATTGAGCATGAAGATCTCAATGCGATCAGGGAAGTCTATGAGAATGTTCTTCGAGAGAGTGGCCAGCAATTTTACGATAGCAAGTTTGATATTGCCAAACTCAGTCACATCGAAAATCCAGCTGTAAAAAGTGTTCTATCCGCAAAATTATTGGAGGCTCAAAATAAAGGGATTGGGATCTCTGTCGAGATCGATGAACCTGTTCGTGATTTATTCATCGAGGTTTTAGATTTCATCACCTTCTTATCCATCCTTTGTGACAATGCTATTGAAGCGAGTTTCGAATCAGACGACCCACAGCTGACTCTTGCCATGCTCCAGGAGACGAACTCCCTTATTTTAATAGTTGAAAATAGTACAAAAGCTGAAAAAATAGATCTGGCGAGAATTTTTGAAAAAGACTACTCGAGTAAAGGAGAGGGCCGCGGTCTTGGATTGTACAAGATCCAACAATTACTGGAAAAGTATCCCAAAACGACAGTGTCTACCAAGAGTTCAAACTACCGATTTACCCAAAGCCTGACCTTTTGGAAGGAATAATGGAAGAGAGAGTGGGACAGAAATCGGTAATTCGTTA
>NZ_KV811500.1:72264-143618 GCF_001813105.1 Streptococcus sp. HMSC072C09
AGAGGCTAGGACTTTTGTCCCAGCCTCTTTTTTGACCATTCGCGACGATTTTTTGACCGATTCTGACAGAGAGCCACAAAGCCTGTCCCTTTGAAGTATACTGTACACAAGATCAATAAGAAAAGAGGGATCGTATGTTTCAGGTAGCATCTATTACAAAATCATTTAAGGAGAAAGCTGTATTAAAGGGAGTGTCTTTTTCGATAGAAGAAGGAGACAAAATTGCCTTGCTGGGAAATAATGGAGCAGGAAAAAGCACCCTGTTCAACATTATCGCTGGGCAGCTCCAGGCTGATTCGGGGACGATAAAGACTTCGCTTGATTTTCAAAGAGAAATTGGGATGATGCCTCAGGGGGATCTGCTCATCGAGGATCTAACCGTCGCTGAATTCGTCGAATTAAAAAGCCGGATGAATCAGCTGAAGCAGGCTGATATCAATGGACTCTTAGAGATGGTCGAATTGAGAGAATCAAGAGAGCAGATGGTGGGCAGTCTTTCCGGTGGTCAAAAGAGACGCTTGTCCTTGTTGTTAACCATTTTGAATCATCCAAAGTTGATTTTTTTAGATGAGCCGACGACTGGCATGGACTTGGAAGCAGTGGATAACTTTTGGAAATTACTGGAGCAGCAAGAGTTTACATCTGTTGTGGTGACCCATGATTTTAACCAAATTGATGCCTTTTTTACAAAAGTCTTGATTTTAAAAGAGGGTCGAATTGCTGCCGCAAAAGCTGTTGAGGACATTCACCAGGCTGGTCAAACCATTGAGCAGTATTTCCGGGAAGAGATGAATAAAGGAGGGGAACAAGCATGAAAAAGATTCAATTAAAACAAGTTTTACGAAATAAGCGCTTTGTATTATTCACCATTATTTTACCCATAGGCTGGTATATCTTCTTTTATCAGCTTCAAAAAGGAGTTTCGCCAAGTATTTTATTAGGCATTGCCGTCTTTATCGGCGTCATTGGCAATAGCCTTGCAACTTTTAGTAAGCGTATCGCCTCAGATATCGGGTTTTATTCTTTTGAATCCCGCTTTACAAGCTATAGTGTCAAGAACTATTTATGGGATCAAAGCATCGTACAACTGATTCTGAACAGCTTGATCTTTTTAGCGGTGCTAGTAGTTGCTGTCCTAGGTTTTCACTTTCCAGTGACGACTAGCCTGTTGGTACAATTTTTCCTCTTATCCTTGATGGGGATCTACTTTAGTGTGATTGGCTTTGTACTTGGGGTGAGGGTAGATGCCAAGACGATTGATACCATTGGCTTTCCAGTTATTATTTTAGCAGCCATGACCATTATTCCCTTTGATACGCTTGGCGCAAGTGGAGGATTTATGGACTTAGTTGGCAAGCTACAACGGGCTTTCCCAGGCTATTATTATACAAAGCTAATCCAAGATTTGACTGAGAAACAAACGATTGATGTCACCCAATTAGCGCTCTTTGTTGCCGTATTTGGATTGAATTTGCTATTTTTCTATCTGCTCGTACCCAAAGGGGAAATGGGGAACTAAGAGCAGTTAAAAAAGCCTTGAGAACAACTCAAGGCTTTTTCTTTGCTATAAAATGGTTCTTCTGTACTCTTCCTTCAAGTGCTTGGAAAGATCTTGCTATTCTAAAGTTCTAATGGAGGGCTTTTTTATTACATGCTAATAGAAAAAATCAATGCCGTAGTTTTCTTTTAGATAGGTCGCTAACTCGGCTTTTTCTTCCTCTCTAAATCGACAGAGGCTAAGGGCGAGACGCAATTTCAAGGTGCTTGTATTGATGATGATGTTTGACTTAGAAATATCTTCTAGCTGGGTGACTTCTCTGAGGTTAAAATCTAAATAGCAAGCTTTGCTGTTGACATGATCAGGGTCGCTGACGTCCACTTCAACATACGATGCTCGCAACAATTCTTCTTTGGGAATGAAGATTTCTTTTGAGAAGAAGAGTCCGGGATAGACCTCAATACCTTCAAAGGTGAATTCAAAGGAGACTCTGTGGCTAGTCAGTCTTTTGATGCCTGCAATTGTTGCGTAGATAGCAGCGAAAAAGAGGACGGTTGGAATCACAGTGAGAAGATTTAGTTGAGAAAAGTCGATCAATCCATGTAAGAGAAGAAAGAAAATTTGAATGAATATAGCCGATGCAAAGAGTAGATAGCCACCACCAACAAATTTTGAATAATAGATTTTCATTTTTGACTCCTTACATTTTAAATGCTACGAAAACTCGGAATTTCAAGTACCCTTATCATAGCGGATTCGGTGAAGAGCTGTCAAATGTTTGGTAGGGTTCTTGTGATTAGATCATTTCAAGTTATGGTATACTAGATGGAAAGTGTGGCTAGGAGTGAAATGAAAAGCTGCTGTAGAAATCATAACCGGGTCAATGCTGGTAAGAAAGGAAGACAAATGATAACACCCCTGATATTTATTATTTCTCTCGTCTTACTTTTACATCGTTTTAAAAGCAAACGTTCACGAAGAATCATTGGCTTCTTATATGCTTCATTTGCAGTCTGGTTTGTTTATTCGATCCTTGCTTATGGAAGCTATACCCTCCAGCCTGGTCAAAGTGTTCAATTGAGAGTTTATCCCAATACGGATCAGCTAGAGTATAGTTCGGAATTGATTTTAGAAAAGAAGGATGATCAAAAAATTAAATTATCTGGAATGACTGTTTGGTATGAACAATTTGGTGATGTGTTATTTGAAGTAGATGGACAAAAAGTCGTGAAGATCGGTGATACTGAAAATGGTTCTATGGAGATTCCTAACACTCAACAGGCTATTCAATTGGTAGAAGATGGGATTGTCGTCAACTACCTAGGTGAAAAAGTTTTTGATGTCACGAATAATAAGAAATTTACCATCACCATCACCAATGTAGACGATAAACCAGTCCACTTTAAAGCACAAGTGGTGGATCGGTGAACTGTGAATTGGACCTCCATCTACTCCAGCCGCTTCAGTCCAAAGAATTGGGACGATGTGACCGTCAAGTATATTTGGAGAGAGGATTTTGGAAAGTGATGTCGGAGCTATTTGTCCGGCATCTTTTTATGAATAATCGTTATTGTTACTTTTGTGCGTGTGATATGATATAATAAAAGCACAGAAGTAACAAAAATAGGAATGCTGAAATGATTCAAAAACAAATACAGGAAATGCTAGATCATCAGTCTATTATTAGAACATCTGATGTAGTTAAAAAAGGGATCCCAAAGCCTTACCTAAATCGAATGGTGGAAAATGGTCAACTCATAAAGGTTGCCAGAGGGATTTATATCACCGATTGGTCTCAGTATGATGAGTATGCCATTTTCCAACTCCAACATCAAAAAGTGATTTATTCTTATCTATCAGCATTGTATCTCCATGGGCTGATAGATGTTATCCCTAAATACAAAGAAGTGACGGTCTATACAGGTTATAATCCTCATCGATTTCCTAAGGAGGTAAAAAGGCATTTCATCCAGAAAGAATTGTATGAAGTCGGTGTGACAAAGCTACAAACGTCCTTCGGAAATGAAGTAAGGGTATATGATTTGGAGAGATCGATATGCGATCTCATTCGCGAGCGACAAAAGATAGATGTGGAAATATTTTCGACTTCTTTAAAGAGATATATTCAATCTTCAAAAAAAGATCTACGAAAACTCTACAAATATGCGCGAGAGTTTCATGTGCTCGAAAACGTCCAATCATTGATGGAGGTCTTATATGAATAAAGATAGATTGATTGCTCTGTGCCATAAAATTTCAAACGAAAAACAGGTAGATTTCAATGTTGTGCTAACTTATTATTTTCTAGAAACGATACTTGCAAAGATAGCATCTAGTCCGTATAGTCATAACTTTGTATTCAAGGGAGGATTTCTTTTATCCAATATTATTGGTGTTGAAAGTCGAACAACTTCTGATATGGATTTTATTTTAGAACAATTTAAGATGGACAAATCTCTACTAGAAAGTACTTTAAAGGAAATCCTAACTGATGATTTGGTTCATTATGAAATTACTAAGATAAGTGAAATTAAAGATGAAGATCCTTATGGTGGTTATCGAATCCATATTTTATGTCGGCTTGATAATATACGTCAGACAATTCCTTTAGATATTGCGACTGGTGATCCTATTACTCCCAAATCCGTTTCCTATCGTTATCATAGTCTCTTTCAAGAGATTGACTATGAGATCGTGGCCTATAATTTGGAGACAATATTGGCTGAAAAATTGGAAACGATTTATCGAAGATCTTTCTTTAACACTCGAAGCAAGGATTTTTATGATGTGTATGTAATTTATAGTATGGAAAAAAGCCGATTGGATAGTAAAAAGCTTCGATCAGCTTGCGAGGCAACATTCTCCTATCGTCAGACAACGTTAGATGTAGTAGATTTTCAAAATATGATTGATGAGATGAAGGATGATATAACATTGGCGCGTCATTGGGAAAATTATCAGTCTCATTACCCTTATGCAACTTCTATTTCTTTCAGGGATGTTTTGGAAGTTGTTCAGCAGCTATTGTTAGAATTATGATACATAATATAGACTTTCATTAACAAACTACCTCCGAGGTGGTTTTGAGATTATAACGATGTGTTAGGTAAAAGCGAGCTTTGTCATGAAGCTCGCTTATTTGTATTCATAAAAAAGTGAGCTAAGTACTCTTAAGAAAAGTAAAAAAGCCTTGGTTTTCAAGGCTTTTTGTGCATAAAAAAATGCCCCCTACAGGGCTCGAACCTGTGACCCATAGATTAAGAGTCTACTGCTCTACCAACTGAGCTAAGGAGGCAAATATAAAAAGCTGTATTGGTGCCGAAACTTCACGATTTGTATTGAACCCGCGCAATTAAGCAGGTGGGCAACTCGCTCTGACTTAGCTGCTTCCGCGTGAAACGGCCTGCATACTGCCAGAAGTCTTTTGTTTCCCTAATAATACAAAAAATAGTCGGTCAACACTTAAGTGTGAGTTCGTACACCACAGCGTTTCTATATGTATATGATACCACATTTTGGAAATATTTCAAGAAAAAATCTCATTTTTTTGAAACCGATGTCACTTTTTCTTAAATTGATCAATCTTCTCCTTGGTGGCTCCGAGAGCACGCTCGTACTTGCCATTTTCATTGGGAATAAAGTAGGAAGCGTGTTTGAGCTTTTCTGGCAGGTAGTCTTGCTTGACCCAGTTGCCAGGGTAGTTGTGGGGATATTTATAGTTTTGCGCATTTCCCAGTTCCTTGCTTCCGGAATAATGACCATCGCGGAGGTGGCGAGGAATGGGAAGGTTGCCAGAACTTCTAAGATCAGCTAGCGCCTTGTCCATGGCAACGTAGGCTGAGTTGGACTTAGGCGAAAGGGCTAGATCGATGACGATGTTGGCGATGAGAATGCGGGCCTCAGGAAAGCCGATGCGCTCCGCTGCCTGAAGGGCTGTTACGGTATGGATCTGCGCATCTGGATTGGCCAGGCCGATATCCTCATAGGCGATGACGGTCAAGCGACGAGCTAGGCTGGGTAGATCTCCAGCTTCGATCAAACGAGCGGCGTAGTGAAGACTGGCATCGACATCCGAACCACGGATAGACTTTTGCAGGGCAGAGAGCACATCGTAGTGGCCGTCTCCATCTTTATCCATGGTGATGTAACTGCGCTGGAGGCTGTTTTCCATGATCTCTAGCGTAATATGGCGAATCCCTTCTGCATTTTCAGAAGTTGATAGCACAGCTAGATCGAGAGAATTAAAGGCAGAGCGAAGATCTCCATTGGTTGAGGTAGCGATGAAATCCAAAGCGTCCTCATCAAGCACGACTGGAAAGTCAAAGCCACGCTCGGGATCATCCAGCGCCGTTTTTAGAGCTTGCTTGACCTCCTCCGTCGTCAACGGTTCCAGCTCAAAGATTTGTACGCGGCTACGAATAGCGGGTGTGACAGAGAAAAAGGGATTTTCAGTCGTTGCACCGATCATGATGACCAGACCACTTTCGAGCAAAGGCAGGAGAAAATCTTGCTTGGTTTTATCGAGGCGATGGATTTCGTCCAAAAGAAGGACCAAGCCACCAGAAAATTTGGCTTCCTCTGCGATTTCTTGTAGGCGTTTTTTACTGTCAACCGTTGCATTAAAAGTCCGAAAGGCATACTTAGTCGTTCCTGCGATCGCAGAAGCAATACTGGTCTTTCCGATCCCCGGAGGTCCATAGAGAATCATAGAGGACAGACGATTGGCCTCGACCATGCGACGAATGATTTTGCCTTCTCCGACCAGGTGCTGTTGACCGATGACTTGATCGATCGTTCGTGGTCGCATACGGAGTGCGAGATTGTCGGGCATTTCCTTCTCCTTTCTAGCTTTGTCTCCTTTCAAAGAGGCGGTTTTTATGGTAAGATTGTAGTAACTATTGTATCATATTCCGCTCTAAGAGTGGGAAATTAGAAAGAGGACGCTATGTCTAAATACGGATTTTTGGATGTTTTAGAAGAGGAGATGGACAAGGTTTTTCCTTTTGATTTTGAGATCAATTGGGATAAGAAAAACCATGCGGTAGAAGTGGCTTTTCTCTTGGAAGCACAGAATACGGGAGGGGTTGCACTGGTTGATGAAGCTGGCGAAGAATCTGATGAGGATATATTCTTTGAAGAAGCTGTTATCTTCTACAATCCAGCCAAGTCTCATGTGGAAGAAGATGCCTATTTAACAGCGATTCCTTATGAGCCTAAAAAAGGCTTGTCTCGTGAGTTTCTAGCCTATTTTGCGACTTTCCTTCGAGATACAGCCGAGCTGGCCTTGGATGAGCTCATGGATTTCTTATCAGACGAAGAAGCAGAGAGCTTTGAGATCGTCTGGAACCAAGAAGTTTTTGAAGAAGGCAAAGTTGGCCTAGAAGAAAGCACCTTTTATCCTTATCCGAGATATTAGAAAAGATTCTAAGTGTTTTTTTGAATACTGGATTCAAGGAGAAGGGGAAAACTATGCTAGAAAAAGTCAAACAGTTTTTCAGGAGAAGGTCAGATAAATCTGAGCAATCAGTTTGCCTTCTGCCCCGCAATCGCTTTGCGAATTTAGATTTTGAGCGAGTATTGAAGTCAGGAACTCGTTGTTGTGTTGATGAAGATGGGCACTATGTTGAGGATGGTAAAATCACATTATTTGAATTTTCTATAGACTTTGCAGAATTTGAGTTCATAGGTGATTTCAAAATTGAGGAGGAAGATCAGTTTAAGCAACTATTAGCTCGTTTGAATAGTTTTGACAATGCCATTCAGTCCCATTTGGAAAGCGAGTTGCAACAACCTATCCCTCAGTTTGCTAAGAATCTCGGCTATACTCAGAAGAGGTGGGAGAAAACCTTTTACTTCCACCCTTGGATATTAAGTTTTGATGAAAATCCTCCTAATCTTCGCTATGTTGCCGATTATGTAAATGATGAGTTTACGGTTTATTTTGCTAAAAAACATGGTAGATGGCGGGCTTATTGGGATTCAGAGTGCCAAAAGGAAATCGAAGAAAGCTAGCTCGTATTTTCATAGAGCGCAGTTGTTATGGTAAAAAGAGTCATCATGGAATTATTGGATAGCAGAATAGATTTTACGGGTTGTAAGATTGCCTTGATTTGTGATGGGCAAATTTTGACCATCTTGCGTGATGATAAAGAGACTATTCCCTGGCCTAATCTGTGGGAGTTACCGGGCGGTGGCCGTGAAGAGGATGAGACCCCCTTTGAGTGCGTAGCGCGTGAAGTCTATGAAGAATTAAATATCCAACTGTCGAAAGATGACGTAATCTGGTCTCGGGTCTACCCCAGTATGCTAGATGAGAACAAGAAATCTGTCTTTTTAGTTGGGAAGTTGACGCAGGAACAGTTCGAAAGTATCATCTTTGGAGACGAGGGCCAGGGCTATAAGTTAGTGAGCTTTGAAGAGTTTTTAACTTCGGATCGGGTAGTTCCCCAATTGCAAGAACGAGTGAGAGATTATGTGGAGAAAAGTTTATGATAACACTTGAGAAAGCAGGAGCAGAGGATTTAGAAACCATTATTGCCATTCAAAGAGCCAGTTTTAAGGCAGTCTATGAGAAATACCAAGACGAATACGATCCTTATCTGGAGGACCGTGAACGAATTAAGTGGAAACTAGTCGAGCGTCCCAATAGCTATTACTACTTTGTAAAAAAAGATGAAGAAAACATCGGATTTTTACGAGTTCAGACCAATGAAGAGTTAACGAAAGCTTGGTTGGGGACCGCAGCGATTTTGCCCCAGTATCAAGGAAAAGGGTATGGTTCTGAAGGATTGCGCTTGCTAGAAGAGGAATTTTCCACCGTTTCACAATGGGATTTGTGTACGGTATTACAGGATGCAGGCATGGTTGCTTTTTACGAGAAAAACGGCTATCGTCAAACCCATATCGAGCCTGAAAAAGAAGGCATGGATATGGTCTACATGAAAAAATTGATAGAGAAATAGAAAGGATGGTTCGGTTAAATTTCTAAACTGAACCCGCCCTAAACACTGTGCCCAAAAGATAAACTTCTCTTAGACACAAGCGTCTTCAGAGAATTTCCTATTTTGGCTTTGTGTTTTACGGGCTTGGTATCTTAATGATGGAAACATGGCAAGAGTTAAAAGTTACAGTGAAGCGTGAAGGCGAGGAGCTAGTCTCCAACCTCTTGATTGAGCTAGGAGCGCAGGGTGTTGCGATTGAAGACAGCATGGACTATGTGGGGAATGTGGATCGTTTTGGTGAAATTTTCCCAGAGGTTGAGCAACAGGAAGATATCGTGGTGACGGCCTACTACCCGGAAACGGTTGATGTAGCAACGGTTGAAGCGGATTTGCAGGCTCGTCTGGCAGAATTGACCGACTTTATGGATCTAGGAGAGGTCAAGATGGGCACGACTGCCTTGGCTGAGGAAGATTGGGCGGACAACTGGAAGAAATACTATGAACCAGCTCGCATCACTCATGACTTGACCATCGTGCCGTCATGGACAGACTATGAGGCAACGGCGGGAGAAAAGATTATCAAGCTGGATCCTGGTATGGCCTTTGGAACAGGAACCCATCCGACAACCAAGATGAGCCTCTTTGCCTTAGAGCAGGTTCTCCGTGGTGGCGAAACGGTGCTAGATGTAGGGACAGGTTCAGGTGTCCTTTCCATTGCTAGCTCCCTTCTCGGTGCTAAGGAAATCTTTGCCTATGACTTGGATGACGTAGCGGTTCGCGTCGCTCAGGAAAATATTGAGCTCAACCCGGACATGGAAAACATCCATGTAGCTCCAGGCGATTTGCTGAAAGGCGTGGAGATTGAGGCAGATGTTATCGTGGCCAACATCTTGGCGGATATCCTAATTCATTTGACAGACGATGCTTATCGTTTGGTCAAGGATGAAGGTTACCTGATCATGAGTGGCATTATCAAGGACAAGTGGGACATGGTGCGTGAGTCGGCTGAGTCAGCTGGATTTTTCCTTGAAACCCACATGATCCAAGGGGAATGGAATGCCTGCGTCTTCAAGAAGACCAAGGATGTCTCCGGTGTGATTGGAGGCTAGCATGCAGCAGTATTTTGTAAAAGGTTTGGCTAGCTCACCTATCACTATCGAGGACAAGGAAACCAGCAAGCACATGTTTCAGGTCATGCGCGTGAAAGAAGAGGATGAAGTGACCTTGGTCTTTGATGATGGGATTAAGCGATTGGCGCGCGTGGTCAATGTGGAAAGCCGTCAGTTAGAGTTAGTTGAGGAATTGGATGACAATGTGGAACTGCCAGTCCAAGTGACCATCGCATCAGGCTTTCCTAAGGGAGACAAGCTGGAGTTTATCACTCAGAAAGTAACAGAACTCGGTGCTAGCCATATCTGGGCCTTCCCCGCAGACTGGTCAGTCGCTAAGTGGGATGGCAAAAAATTAGGCAAGAAGGTCGAAAAGTTAGAAAAAATCGCCCTTGGAGCAGCCGAGCAAAGCAAGCGGAATCTGGTACCAAGCATCAGTCTCTTTGAGAAAAAGGCAGACTTTCTGGCTCAGTTCGACCAGTTTGACCAGATTGTGGTGGCCTATGAAGAGTCTGCTAAAGAAGGAGAGGCAGCCACTCTGATTCAGTCGCTGACCGGATTAGAAGCTGGAAGCAAATTGCTCTTTATCTTTGGGCCAGAGGGAGGCCTCTCCCCTGCAGAAATTGAAAGCTTTACAGCTAAAGGAGCAGTGTTAGCAGGACTTGGACCTCGCATCCTGCGAGCAGAAACAGCCCCACTCTACGCTCTTAGCGCAGTGAGTGTTGTTACAGAATTAATGAACTAACGAAGTGAAGGAATCGCTTCGTTAATTTTTTTACAAAAGACTTTTACGAATGATGAAAAGCAAGGTGGATCCCAGAATGATCTTCGAGAAGTATCCGTATATTAAAGTAGCTTCATTGGTTCCCATCTGCTTCTAAAAGTGTTAAAATAGTATCCAAGAAACTGGAGAAAATACATGCCGAAAGAAGAGAATTTAACAGGGGACCAAGTCGTTGCCCTTACAAAAAAATATTTATCACCTGAAGATGTTGCTTTTGTGCAAAAGGCTTTGGTCTATGCGGTTGATTGCCATAATGGGCAATTCCGTCAGTCTGGCGAGCCTTATATCATCCACCCAATTCAAGTAGCAGGAATCCTTGCCAAGCTGAAACTGGATGCTGTGACGGTCGCCTGTGGCTTTTTGCATGATGTCGTGGAAGATACGGATGCGACTTTAGATGATTTAGAGCGCGAATTTGGTCATGATGTGCGCGTGATTGTCGATGGGGTGACCAAGCTCGGGAAGGTCAAGTACAAGTCCCATGAAGAGCAGTTGGCGGAAAACCATCGCAAGATGCTCATGGCCATGTCTCAAGATATTCGTGTCATTTTGGTCAAATTAGCAGACCGTTTGCATAATATGCGTACCCTCAAGCATTTGCGCAAAGATAAGCAAGAACGCATTTCGCGTGAGACCATGGAGATCTATGCACCACTGGCCCATCGTCTCGGGATTTCCAGCGTTAAGTGGGAACTTGAGGATCTATCCTTCCGTTATCTCAATGAAGTCGAATTCTACAAGATTTCTCATATGATGAAGGAAAAACGTCGCGAGCGAGAAGAGTTGGTCGAAGAGGTTGTCCACAAGATTGAGACCTATGCTGGGGAACGCCATCTGCATGGGAAAATTTATGGTCGACCAAAGCATATCTATTCGATCTATCGCAAAATGCAGGATAAAAAGAAACGATTTGATGAAATCTATGACTTGATCGCCATTCGCTGTATCCTGGATACTCCAAGTGATGTTTATGCCATGCTAGGCTACATTCATGAGCTCTGGAAGCCAATGCCGGGGCGTTTTAAGGACTATATTGCCAACCGGAAGGCCAATGGTTATCAGTCCATCCATACGACTGTATATGGCCCTAAAGGGCCGATTGAATTCCAGATCCGAACCAAGGAAATGCACGAGGTTGCCGAATACGGGGTTGCGGCTCACTGGGCCTATAAAAAAGGGATCAAGGGTCAGGTCAACAGCAAGGAATCGGCTATTGGGATGAACTGGATCAAGGAGATGATGGAACTCCAAGACCAGTCAGGCGATGCCAAAGAATTTGTTGAAAATGTAAAAGAAGACATCCTGGCAGAAGAGATTTACGTCTTCACACCAGATGGAACCGTACGCTCGCTTCCGAAAGATTCCGGACCGATCGATTTTGCCTATGAAATCCACACCAAGGTTGGGGAAAAAGCGATTGGTGCCAAGGTCAACGGCCGGATGGTGCCCCTCAATACCAAACTTCGGACGGGAGATCAGGTGGAGATTATCACCAATGCCAACTCCTTTGGTCCGAGCCGTGACTGGCTGACCCTTGTTAAAACTAGCAAGGCGCGCAACAAGATCCGTCAGTTCTTTAAAAATCAAGACAAGGAATTGTCGATTAACCGTGGTCGGGACCTCTTGATGGCCCAATTCCACGAGCATGACTTGGTAGCCAATAAGTTCATGGACAAAAAACACATGGACAAAGTGCTACAAAAATCAAGTTACAAGACAGAAGAAGCCTTGTTTGCAGCGATTGGTTTTGGAGAGATCGGAGCTATTACCATCTTTAACCGCTTGACGGAGGATGAACGCCGGGAAGAAGAACGGGCTAAAGCACGCGCAGAAGCAGAAGAGCTAGTCAAAGGTGGCGAGGTCAAGGTTGAGAATAAAAAAGACACCTTGAAGGTCCGTCACGAAGGTGGCGTGGTCATCCAAGGCGCTTCTGGGCTCTTGATTCGGATTGCTAAGTGTTGTAATCCAGTTCCAGGTGATGAAATCGTCGGCTATATCACCAAAGGACGTGGTGTTGCGATTCACCGTCAGGACTGTATGAACCTACGTGCCCAAGACAACTACGAGCAACGTTTGATTGATGTGGAATGGGAAGATAACAACACGACCAAGGACTACATCGCTCACATCGATATTTACGGACTCAACCGTGCCGGACTTCTGAACGATGTACTACAAGTCCTCTCCAATACAGCTAAGATGGTCTCAACCGTCAATGCCCAACCAACCAAAGACATGAAATTTGCCAATATCCACATTTCCTTTGGAATTCCAAACCTGTCTATGTTGACAACAGTTGTGGATAAGATTAAGAGTGTACCGGAGGTGTACTCTGTTAAGCGTACCAACGGCTAATCGGCTGCTCAGTTATCTTTTATTGCTTCGTTAGCTCGCCTCGCCGTACTTAAGTACTGTCTTCGTCTCGCTGCCTTGTCTGATGTCGATTTTCTTTGAAGAAGCTAGGATATGTTCAGAACTCTTTTATTGCTTGGTTAGCTCGTCGTCTGTGGTTGACGTTCTTTCAAGGGTAGCAGTGAATGCTCAATAGATTTATAAAATAGGATAATAAAATGAAATTAGTAATTCAACGGGTCAAGAGTGCCTCGGTTTCCATTGATGGTCAAGTCTACAATGCGATCCAGCAAGGCTTGCTGCTCCTAGTAGGTGTCGGTCCAGATGACGATCAGAAAGATTTAGATTATGCGGTCCGCAAGGTATTGCAGATGCGTATTTTCTCAGATGAGGAAGATAAGATGAATCTTTCGGTCAAAGATATTCAAGGAGAAATCTTGTCGATCTCTCAATTTACCCTCTTTGCGGAGACAAAAAAAGGCAACCGTCCTGCTTTTATAGGGGCTGCCAAGCCAGATATGGCCAGTCAGTTATATGATGCCTTTAATGATCAATTAGAAAAAGAAGTCCCTGTCAAACGAGGGATCTTTGGAGCCGATATGGCGATTGAATTGATCAATGATGGTCCAGTGACGATTTTGCTAGATACAAAAAATCCATAAATAAGAAAACATGCAGTCGGATTAGACTGCATGTTTTTCGATATAGAGTTGTTGGGCGATCACTTGGTTGATAGAAATTTCTTGTCCATGGATAACGAAGTGATAGAGCCCTGTGTAGTCATCGTACCGTTGAAACGCGATGGTATCGCCGATTTGGAGATGAATCTGGTCTAAGAATTTTAACAATTCATAGGTGTCATAGACCCTTTGCAGAATATACAGACCAGGCTCAGTTGTTTCGCTGAGACGGTCTTGGTAGGCTTCTACAAGCCTTTCGCCTTTCTTTGGAATTGTCCCACCGTGAGGGCAAGTTTTAGGGTTTCCAAGCATGTGATCCAGCCGGTCGATGAAATGTTCAGAAACAGTATGCTCGAGAACTTCTGCCTCTTCATGGACTTCTTCAGTTGTGTAGCCAAGTTTTTCCAGCAGAAATACTTCGATCAAGCGGTGCTTGCGGTAGAGATCAGAGACCAATTGCGAGCCCAGATCTGTTAGTAGATAGCCATGGGTTTTATCTTTCACTAGGAGACCCTCATAGACCATCCGCTTAATCATCTCGGTCACAGCGGGTGGAGAGACCTGCATGCGACTCGAGATTTCCTTGTTGCTAATTTTTTCTACTTCTGTGCCAATTTCATAAATGCACTTGAGGTAATCTTCTTTGTTTGGTGTCATGCTTTCCTCTTTTCTTCGCTCACTTCTAGTATATCAAAAATATCCTCAAAAACGCTAGTGGAGTAATGAGAATTGTCTCAAGCTCCAAAAGATGGTAGTATAGTAGCATAGAAAGGACGGCACTATGAACAGACGGGAATTAGTGAGATTAGGCTGGAGAGAGAGTAGTTTAGCCTATCTAGAGAAGCACTTGCAGGGATTGAAAGATCCACAAGCCTACCAAGAACAATACCAGTCTGTCTTTTTCTTTGCCAGTCCTCTGTTTCAAAACATGTGGTTTCAAGAGATCAAAGATCTAACGGAAACGGCTGCCCAAGACTTGCTGAGGGGAGTCATGAAAATTCTTCTTATGCCAAGTGACCTGTCCGGAACTTGTGAAGAAACAGCCTTTCTTCTGAGTAGGATGTCTCCAGATTGTCCGCCAGGTTCCGACTTTTGGAAGGCTTTTTCACACGTCGTGCAAATCGCCTTTGAAAAGGATCCCTTAGCAGATCAGTCGGGAGATCAGCTCTTGAAACGCCAGGTTCACCAGTTACGCTACCTACTTTCAAGTTACCAAGCCCAATGGATTCGGACGCATAAGGCCAGAGCTGGACAGACTGACGAGGAGGCCTTACAAGCTTACATACAAAAGGCTAGAGCGGTCACGGTGGATGCTTATGCGGCTGCCCGCCTTCACAATAAGGTCTCCCTAGGGCCAGATGGTCACCTTCATTATCCATCAGGGGCCTCCCAACAAGTCAATTTCAAGGTCTTGTTAAATTTTCATACGGAGTATATTCTCGATCAAGCCGGGCGTTTTCTCAATGAAGTCGATCCAGTAGAAGTTTCTGAAAATGGCATTGTCAATGGGGCTAGTTTTAACTACGGGCTGGCTAGGGGACGGACCCATAAGGACTTAGATATTGACCCCGTCAAAGCTTGGGACCCAGCCTTTCGGAAGCAGGTCCTTTATCGTCAAGGTGTTCGCTATCTAGCCCCTAAAAATGATCGCAGTGTCGAAGGCTACTGGAGTCGAAAAGGGGTCTTTGCACAAGGAGGCAAGAGCTACAAGCAACAAGTGGCACAGCGCGTGCGGAGTTTCCTCAGAGGCATCCCTCGCTTACGCTGGCGCGTCCTCCTACAGAATGGACTTCATCGGATTTTATAGCAATGGAAAAGAGGTCGCAGACCTCTTTTTTCATTTATCCAAGCGCATTGACGGCTTCGATTGCAGCGTCGTAATTTGGTTCGCTGTTGATATTTTCTAGGTATTCAACGTAAGTAACCTTGTTATCCGCATCTAAGACCAAGACAGCACGCGCAAGTAGGTGCCATTCATTGATCAAGAGGCCGTATGCTTTCCCGAAGGAATGGTCGTAGTAGTCTGAGAGCATGATGGCATTGTCGAGCCCTTCAGCAGCGCACCATTTACCTTGAGCAAAAGGAAGGTCGACAGAGACCGTCAAGACGACAGTGTCTTCCATATCTGATAAGGTTTGATTGAAGTGACGTGTTTGAGTGGAACAGATACCAGTGTCAATAGATGGGATGATGCTGAGGACTTTTTTCTTGCCAGCGAAATCAGCTAAAGATTTCTTCTCAAGAGCTGGAGTGATCAATGAAAAATCATGGGCCATTTCCCCTACTTGAAGTTGAGATCCGGTAAAGGTCACAGGGTTTCCTAAAAATGTTGCCATAAAAAGACTCCTTTTTTGTTTTTATTGTACCGCAATACCGGTGGAGGGACCACTGATTTGTTTAGAAATCTGAATGGTCTACTGACTCAATCCTTCTGCGATCTTGTCTAAGTTCCACTTCATCATGCTGTAGTAGCTATCGCCCTTTTCTCCTTCTTTGGCAATCGAGTCAGTGAAGATCTTTGCATAGATCGGGATATTGGTATCCTTAGACACAGTTTTCATAGGACGCTCATCGACACTGGATTCGACAAAGAGGGCCGGTACTTTGGTTTGCCGGAGCTTTTCTACCAGCGTTTTGATTTGGTCAGGTGTCCCTTCTTCTTCCGTATTGATTTCCCAGATATAGGCAGATGGGACGCCGTAGGCTTTGGAGAAGTACTTGAAGCAGCCTTCACTGGTTACAATCATCTTCTTCTCTTCTGGGATATTGTTGAATTTTTGTTTGGCTTCTTGGTCGAGCTTACTAAGTTTTTCAGTATAGGCTGCTAGATTTTTTTCGTAGAAGTCCTTATTTTTGGGATCTTTTGCGATCAATTGTTTGGCAATGTTTTTAGCGTAGAGGATCCCGTTTTCGAGATTGAGCCAAGCGTGAGGGTCTTCTTTTCCAGCTTGGTTTTGGCCTTCCAAGTAGATGACGTCGACTCCGTCGCTAGCTGCGAAATAGTCTTTGTTTTCAACTTTATTGGCATTTTTGACCAATTTAGTAAACCAAGCATTGCCACCGGTTTCGAGGTTGATCCCGTTGTAGAAGATGAGGTCTGCTTGCGAAGTCTTTTTGACATCTTCTGGAAGCGGTTCGTACTCGTGAGGATCTTTGCCGACAGGAACGATACTGTGCAGATCGATCTTATCCTCAGCAATATTTTTAGTTATATCTGCAAGGATTGAATTGGTGGTGACCACTTTCAATTTACCAGAAGCTCCAGAAGAAGAGCCTTTGCTACAGGCCAACAGACCAAATAAGAGCGCCACAAAGAGGGCGAGGATAGAAGCGGTTTTTTTCATGTGTTTCTCCTTTAATGAGATGAAAGAGCGTGCTTATTCTTTCTCTGCTTAGGAGCGATAAAGAAGCTGATGAGAAAGAAGACAGCAGAAGTGAGGACAATACAAGACCCGACGGCGATGTTTAAGCTATAGCCAATAAAGAGTCCCAGGATGGATGCAAGAGCACCTAATCCGGATGAAAGGAGCATCATGGACCAGAGACTATTGGTATAGAGATAAGCTGTCGCAGCGGGTGTAATGAGCATGGCGACGATGAGAATGGTTCCGACACTCTGCATAGCAGTGACAGAAACCAAGGTCAAGAGCACCATAAGGAGGTAGTGATAGACCTTGACCCGGACGCCCATGGATTGAGCCAGAACAGGATCAAAAGATGTGAGCAGTAAGGGTCGAAAGAGTAGGACAATCACCAGCAAGACCGCAGCACCAACACCGATGGTTATCCACATATCCCGGTCTTGGACGGCCAAGATATTCCCAAAGAGGATGTGGAAAAGGTCGGTGGAACTTTTAGCGACTCCAATCAGGATGACTCCTAAGGCGAGGAAAGAAGAAAAGGTAATCCCAATTGCAGTGTCGCTCTTGATGATGGAGTTACTCTTGATATAGGTGATAAGGATGGAAGCTAGAAGCCCAAAGACAATGGCGCCAATAAAGAAATTGATGCCAAGGATAAAGGACAGGGCCACCCCTGGAAGGACTGCGTGCGAGATAGCATCTCCCATGAGAGACATGCCTCGCAAAATAATGAAGCATCCGACAGCTCCAGCGACAATACCAATGGCAATGGCTGTGATCAGGGCATTCTGTAAGAAGTGGAATTGCTGTAATCCATCGATAAATTCTGTAATCATCCGACTCCACCTCCTATAAAGAGTTCATGCCCATAGGCTGCATGCAGATTCTCCTTGGTAAAGGTTTCCTCTGTTTTTCCAAAAGCGATCAGCTTGCGGTGAAGGAGGAGGACCTGGTCGAAATAAGCTGGGACCTTGCTGAGATCGTGATGGACGATCAGAATGGTCTTGCCTTCTTGTTTCAAGGTCTGAAGGGTCTGCATGATAATGTCTTCGCTGACGGAGTCAATCCCTGCGAAGGGCTCATCCAAAAAGATGACCTCTGCTTCTTGGACCAAGCAGCGGGCGATTAGCACCCGTTGGAATTGCCCTCCCGAAAGCTGGCCGATCTGGCGATCTGCTAGATCAAGAAGATTGACAAGTTTCAAGGCATTTTCCACTTTTTGGAGATCTTCTTTACTTTTTCGCTTGAAGATAGAAAGATGGGGGTAGAGGCCCAGTGAGACACACTCCCGCACCGTGATGGGGAAGTGGAAATCAATAGCGGATTTCTGTTCGACGTAGGCCACTCGTTGAAGAGCTTGGCCGAGATCTTTTTGATCGAGCAGGACCTTTCCCGAATGAGGGAGAAGTCCTAGCATGGCCTTGATCAGGGTTGATTTTCCAGCTCCGTTGGGTCCAAGAATGCCTAGGATGGTTGGACCCTGGATGGTGAGGGAAAGATCCTCCAAGGCCAGTGTTTGCTGGTAAGCAACACTTAGATGTTCAATTTGAATCATGATTTTTCTCCTTTACTATTAATATACATAAATAAAAAAATTAAGTCAAGTTAATTTTTAAAATGATTTAGATTAACTTACTTGTAATCATTGAAAAAAGTTCCTATTTTTGATAAGGTTATTAGAAAAGAATGAAAGCGAGAAGATCATGGTACGTTTACAAGATGATTTTTATGATTACGTCAATGGGGAATGGGCTGAGACAGCTGTGATTCCTGATGACAAACCGTCAACTGGTGGTTTTATGGACTTGATCCAAGATATCGAAAACTTGATGTTGGATATCACTGGAAAATGGCAACGGGGAGATGAGCTGCCTGAAGACAGCATTCTGCAAAACTTTGTCAAATACCATAAAATGGTGGCAGATTTTGATGCGCGAGAAGCAGCTGGTGTGGCACCAGTCATGCCTTTGATCAATGAAATCAAGGCTCTGTCTTCTTTTGAAGACTATACCAGCAAGTTAGGCACCTATGAACTAGCTGGCAAACCGAATCTCATGCCATTTAGCGTGTCACCAGACTTTATGAATGCCCAAATGAATGTCTTGTGGTGAGAGTCTCTTGCTCTCATCTTGCCAGATACGACCTACTATGAAGAAGGTAACGAAAAAGGCCCAGAATTACTGGCTATCTGGCGCCAAATGATGGAAAAACTCTTACCTAAATTTGAATTCTCAGAGGAAGAAATCAAGGATATCCTGGATAAGGTCATTGCGGCGGATGCAGAATTGGCCAAATATGTTTTGTCAAATGAAGAAAGATCAGAGTACAACAAACTCTATCATCCTTATGAGTGGGCAGATTTCAAGGCCTTGGTCCCAGAATTGCCACTCGATGCCTTCTTTACTGAAGTGATCGGACAAACACCAGATAAAATCATCGTGCCAGAAGAGCGTTTCTGGAAGGAATTCGCACCAAAATACTACTCGGCAGCCAACTGGGAAACCATTCATGCCAAATTGAAACTTGGTGCAGCTTTAGATTGGACGTCTTTCTTGACGGAAGAAATCCGTGTCTTGTCTGGTGAATATGGACGGATCATCACGGGGATTCCAGAACCTCGTCCAAAAGAAAAAGCCGCTCTGGCCTTGGCAGAAGGACCTTATAGCCAAGCACTTGGACTCTGGTATGCGGGAGAAAAATTCTCACCAGAAGCAAAAGCAGACGTAGAGCATAAAGTAGCGACCATGATTGACGTCTATAAGGAGCGCTTAGAAAAAGCAGACTGGCTCGCTCCTGAAACTCGTGAAAAAGCCATTGTCAAACTCAATGTCATCACACCACATATCGGCTACCCTGAAAAATTACCAGAAACATACGCCAAAAAGATCATCGACGAAAGCAAGACCTTGGTTGAAAATGCTCAAGCCCTTTACGAAATTTCCATTGCCCATACTTGGAGCAAGTGGAACCAACCGGTTGATCGAAGCGAATGGCACATGCCAGCCCATCTGGTCAATGCCTACTATGATCCGCAACAGAACCAAATCGTCTTCCCAGCAGCGATTTTACAAGCACCTTTCTATGACCTTCACCAATCATCATCAGCCAACTACGGCGGAATCGGTGCAGTCATTGCCCATGAAATCTCCCACGCCTTTGACACCAATGGTGCTTCCTTTGATGAGCACGGTAGCTTGAAAGACTGGTGGAAGCCAGAAGATTACGAAGCCTTTACCGCTCGGACTCAAAAAGTCATCGATCAGTTTGAAGGACAAGACTCTTACGGTGCCAAGATCAACGGGAAATTGACCGTTTCTGAAAACGTAGCAGACCTCGGTGGTATCGCTGCAGCCCTTGAAGCCGCTAAGAAAGAGGAAGATTTCTCAGCAGAAGAATTCTTCACCAACTTTGCTCGCATCTGGCGCATGAAAGCTCGGACAGAGTACATGCAACTCCTCGCAAGTGTCGATGTCCATGCACCAGGAAAACTTCGCACCAATGTCCAATTACCAAACTTTGACGAATTCTTTGAAACCTTTGATGTCAAAGAAGGCGACGGCATGTGGCGCGCACCAGAAGATCGTGTGATCATTTGGTAAATCAAGATACTAAGCCCGTAAAAAAAGCGAGAAGAAAATAGGAGATTGACCATGTGGGCCATGCCCACCAGGCAATCTCTCTTTTTCTCGACGCTTTTAGGGCGAGTTCAATTTCGCGATACTAGTTTTGTTGATCAAAGGAAGTAGTCTCGACTTCAGTTAAGCCATTGATTGATTTTCTCAATGCTTGTAAAAAAATAAAAATCCCAAAAGCCAAGTTTCAATCTACTGAAACTAGCTTTGGGGATTTTTGATAATAAGATTCATCAAATGAAAATGAAACGCTTCCAATGACTGCGTGAACAGATAAATTTAATTGATTGGAGCCTTGTATAATTCTTTGAATTTCATAGAAATAAATGCTACTATGGGTGTGAACTAAATAAATTTTAAAGGAGCAGACTATGAGAAATTTTGCAAGTCCGTCACGTTACATTCAAGGGGAAAATGCCTTGTTTGAAAATGCGCAATCTATTTCAGAATTAGGGACTCACCCTGTTTTACTATGTGATTCAGTGGTTTATGATATCGTAGGGAAACGTTTTGAAGAATACCTTGGTCAAAATGGGCTTACGGTTTTGCCAGTCTTCTTTAATGGAGAAGCTTCTGATAACGAAATCAATCGTGTGGTTAGTTTGGCAGAAGAAAATGGCTGTGATTTGGTCATTGGACTTGGTGGAGGAAAGACCATTGATAGTGCTAAAGCTATTGCTGATCTTTTAAAATCACCAGTTGTGATTGCCCCTACCATTGCCTCTACAGATGCTCCTGTTTCCGCCTTATCTGTTATCTATACAGATGAGGGTGCCTTTGAGCGCTATATTTTCTACTCTAAAAACCCAGAATTAGTCTTGGTGGATAGTAAAGTGATCTCTCAAGCACCAAAACGCTTGCTCGCTTCTGGTATCGCAGATGGTCTAGCAACTTGGGTCGAAGCGCGTGCGGTGATGCAAGCGAATGGAAAAACCATGTTGGGTCAACGACAAACCTTAGCGGGTGTCGCCATTGCACAACGTTGTGAAGAAACCTTATTTGCAGACGGTCTTCAAGCCATGGCTGCTTGTGAAGCCAAAGTTGTAACCCCTGCTCTTGAAAACATTATTGAAGCTAATACCCTTCTCAGTGGTATTGGATTTGAAAGTGGGGGATTAGCTGCTGCCCATGCCATCCATAATGGCTTTACAGCCCTTACTGGGGACATCCACCATTTAACTCACGGTGAAAAAGTAGCCTACGGAACGCTCGTTCAATTGTTCTTGGAAAACCGTCCGAAGGAAGAATTGAATAAATACATTCGTTTCTATCAACAAATCGGTATGCCAACTACTCTGAAAGAAATGCATCTTGAAACTGCAAGTTATGAAGATCTTCTCAAGGTTGGCCAACAGGCCACCATCGAAGGAGAAACCATCCATCAAATGCCATTTGAAGTGAAGGCTTCTGATATTGCCCAAGCCATCGTAGCAGTAGATGCCTACGTTCAAGGTTTGGCCTAAGATGACTTTGTCGACAAACCAAGAACTCCCATACCTTATGGTAATGGGAGTTCTTTTTCTATTTTCTTCTTTTTGGATCGGTTTGTTTAAAGATCAGGTATAAAATTCCGGCAGGCAAGAAGCAGAAGAGCCACATAACATCTAGTCCCTTGCTTTTACTGCTAGAGGTCGTCGTTTTAGACTCACTTACGGCCACGCCCGGTTTAATGCTTGGAGATACCTGTTGCAAGCCGTTTTGGACGACTAGGCGGTTATTTTCGAGTTTTAGCGCTGGCTTCGTCCCCTTCTTAACAGTCGCATAGAAGTCTTGCTTCAAGTGAATTGTCTTCCCGTCGATGGTATGATCGCCTGCAGAAAGGATTTTTTTATACTGGTAGTCTGCGAACATTTTCTCAGCCAAGGTATTCCCGATTTGATTGCGGTAACTTTCGGCGATCTCGACATCGTAGTTTCCAACCCCCAAAATGACTTCGATAATCCGCTGTTTACCCCGCTTGGTTGTCGCGGTGTAGTTGTAGTCAGCAGTCGGGCTGGATCCAGTTTTGAGTCCATCTGTTCCTTTAAGGGCGAATTTTCCACCTTCGAGGGAAGTATTGTAGTTATCGTAGCTTTGCTCGTAGGGTGTTCCTTCCATGATCGTAGTGTGAGCTTGCTTGGTGTATTCCAACATTTCTGGCAGGTCGTTTACGATGTGATAAGCCAGAATAGACATGTCCCGCGCTGTGATTTCGTTATTCGCATTGACATCGTAGCGCTGAGGATTGTAGTAGCCCTGAAGGACTGAAATCATTGCCCCATTTGGATTGTGCCATTTGGTATGGCTCATCCCCATTTCTTGTGCGTACTGATTCATTAAGTCCAAAAACTTATCGGGATCATTGTCAGTGACGGCGTTGGCGAGCATAATCACGGCCGCACTGGAAGATGGAACAAAGAGCATCTTGATCAATTCAGATACTTTGTAGTCAACACCAGCTACAATAGGTGAGTTACTTAAAAGATTGTTTTCCGAGATGGCTTGGTCTGCCTCTGTTGCTGTGACCACGGTATCGTACTTGATCTTGCCTTCCTTGAGGGCCCGAAAGACCACATAGGCACTCATGAGCTTGGCCATGCTTCCTGAGTCCCGGACCGTGTCGATATTGTCTCCGTACAATATAGCTCCAGTATTGGCGTCGATGACGATGTCAGCCTTAGGCTTGTAAAAATCGTCCAATACCAGTCCAGCATCAGCTGCGATTTTCATGACATCTTCTTGCTGGTAGATGTCGTCCGCAAAGGCAGTGGAAATAGGGCCTAATGTCAAGACTCCTACAAGGAGGGACAAGAGGCTGTGTTTTAGTCGTTTGTGTAAATGTCTCCCATAATTCATAGATTCCATTATATCATACAGGCCAGAGATTCAACTTGAAAAAATTCTAGAAAAAGTAGAAATTGAAAAAATAAAGAAAAAATAGAATAATTTCGCAGTAAAAGCGTTTACATTTCCCTAGAAAGTGCTATAATTTAAATTGAGTATAACATTTTTTACAATGAGGTGATTTATATGAACAAAGGGAAGGTACTCTTAGCTACCAGCGCTCTGCTTTTATCAGCTGGTGTACTGGCAGCCTGCTCAGGAGGAAAATCTGGAAGTTCCGGCGGACAGACGTTTAGCTATGTCTATACCCAGGATCCAGATACACTCGACTATTCGATTTCCAATAAAAAATCGACTTCCGAGTTTACAGGAAATGCGGTAGATGGCTTATTGGAAGTAGACAAGTATGGGAACTTAATCCCATCACTTGCTAAAGACTGGACTGTTTCCAAGGACGGCTTGACTTATACTTATAAACTCCGCAAAGGGGTCAAATGGATGACTGCTGAAGGGGAAGAATATGGAGGAGAGGTTAAGGCCCAAGACTTTGTGACAGGTCTCAAGCACGCAGCAGATAAGAAATCACAAGCGATTTACTTGGTCCAAAAATCTGTCAAAGGCTTGGATGACTATGTTTCAGGGAAAACATCTGATTTCTCAACCGTTGGTGTGAAAGCGATTGACGATTACACGGTTCAATATACCTTGAGCCAGCCAGAAAGCTTCTGGAATTCCAAGACTACGATGGGGATCCTGATGCCAGTCAATGAAGAATTCCTGAAATCTAAAGGGGATGACTATGGTCAAGGAACTTCTCCGTCTAGTATCCTTTACTGCGGTCCTTATTTGATCAAATCCATTACTTCGAAATCTTCTGCGATATTAGAAAAAAATCCAACCTACTGGGATGCGGAAAATGTCAAGATCAGTAAAGTCAAACTGACCTATTATGATGGTCAAGACTCCGAGTCTCTGATCCGTGGATTTGATAACGGTGACTATACAGTTGCCCGTGTTTTCCCAAATGGTTCCAACTATAAGAGTGTAGAGAAGAAGCATAAGGACGACATCGTCTATACTGACCAAGGTTCCTCAACCTATAACCTTTCCTTCAACATTGACCGTCAGGCCTATGAAATCACAAAGAAGACCACGGATGCTCAAAAGGCCTCTACCAAGAAAGCAATCTTGAACAAGGACTTCCGTCAAGCTATTATGTTTGCCTTCAACCGCAAGGCTTATGTAGCGCAAACTAACGGGGAAGCGGGTGCCAATAAGGTGATCCGTAATACCTTTACGCCACCAAACTTTGTCCAAATCGATGGCAAACAATTTGGTGATGCAGTAGAAAAAGACTTAGAAGCTTATGGGGATGAATGGAAAGGGGTCTCTGTCGCAGATGGAAAAGACACCCTCTACAATCCAAGCAAGGCCAAAGAAGAGTTTGCCAAAGCTAAGGCAGACTTGCAGGCTCAAGGAGTTGAATTCCCAATTCATTTAGACCTTCCAACTTCTTCGACTTATACGGAAGGAATCAAACAAGCCCAATCCTTCAAACAGTCGATTGAATCTACATTGGGAGCAGAAAATATTGTCATCGATCTGAATATGGTTTCTGAGGATGATCTTCAACGAGTGACTTACTTTGCTGAAAATGCTTCCCAACAAGACTGGGATCTAAACAATAACTTGGGCTGGGGACCAGACTATACGGACCCATCTTCTTACATCGACATCACCAGTGGTAAATCTGGTGAAAATGCCAATTCTTACTTTGGATTCGATGCTGGTACGGATAATGCGGCGGCAAAAGCAGCTGGCTTTGATGAGTACAATCAATTAATTGAAGACGCTCAAAAAGAAACCACAGATGTGAACAAGCGTTACGAAAAATACGCTGCCGCTCAAGCTTGGTTGACCGATAGTGCCCTCTTGATTCCGATCCATTCAGATGGAGCTTCTCCAGTCGTTCGTAAGACTGTGCCATACTCTGCAGCCTTTGCTTGGACAGGCCACAAGGGTCAATCCTTCAACTATAAGTATTTAGAAGTTCAAGACAAGGTCGTATCGGCTAAAGACTACGACAAAGCGCGTGATCAATGGAAGAAAGAAAAAGAAAAATCCAATAAAAAAGCGCAAGAAGAACTTGAAAAGCATGTGAAATAGACTTTTCTTGAAGAAAACAGGAGAGACAGGTCCCGTATGGGACCTGTCTTTTTCTTTGTCTGAACCTTTAAAAATCGCCTAAAAATGGTATAATAGGAGCATCACGAAAATTGGAGAGACGCTATGAGTTTTTACAATCATAAAGAAATCGAGCCTAAGTGGCAAAAATACTGGGCTGACCATCACACCTTTAAGACAGGAACAGATGCTTCAAAACCTAAGTTTTATGCATTGGACATGTTCCCTTATCCATCTGGAGCGGGTCTTCACGTAGGACACCCAGAAGGCTACACAGCAACAGATATCCTTAGCCGTTTCAAACGCGCCCAAGGCTACAACGTCCTTCACCCAATGGGCTGGGATGCTTTTGGTTTGCCTGCAGAGCAATATGCGATGGATACAGGGAATGACCCAGCGGAATTCACAGCAGAAAACATTGCCAACTTCAAACGTCAAATCAATGCGCTTGGCTTCTCTTACGACTGGGACCGTGAAGTCAATACGACAGATCCGAACTACTACAAGTGGACTCAATGGATTTTCACTAAGCTTTACGAAAAAGGCTTAGCTTATGAAGCGGAAGTGCCAGTCAACTGGGTTGAAGAATTGGGTACAGCTATTGCCAACGAAGAAGTTCTTCCAGATGGAACATCTGAGCGTGGGGGCTATCCAGTTGTCCGCAAACCAATGCGCCAATGGATGCTCAAAATTACTGCCTATGCAGAGCGCTTGCTGGCTGACTTGGATGACCTTGACTGGCCAGAGTCTATCAAGGACATGCAACGCAACTGGATTGGTAAATCAACTGGTGCCAATGTCACCTTCAAAGTAAAAGGGACTGACAAGGAATTCACAGTCTTTACGACTCGTCCAGATACTCTTTTCGGTGCGACCTTCACTGTTTTGGCGCCTGAACATGAACTAGTAGATGACATCACGACACCTGAACAAGCTGAAGTTGTAGCGGACTACAAACACCAAGCTAGCCTTAAATCAGACTTAGCTCGTACTGACCTTGCCAAGGAAAAAACAGGGGTTTGGACTGGTGCTTATGCCATCAACCCTGTCAATGGTAAAGAAATCCCAATCTGGATTGCCGACTATGTTCTTTCTAGTTATGGAACAGGTGCCGTTATGGCCGTACCTGCCCACGATGAGCGTGACTGGGAATTTGCTAACCAGTTTGGTCTTCCAATCGTAGAAGTGCTGGAAGGTGGCAATGTTGAAGAAGCTGCCTATACTGAAGATGGACTTCACGTCAACTCTGACTTCCTAGATGGACTTAACAAAGAAGAAGCGATTGCTAAAATCGTGTCTTGGCTAGAAGAAAAAGGCTTTGGTCAAGAAAAGGTTACCTACCGTCTCCGCGACTGGCTCTTTAGCCGTCAACGTTACTGGGGTGAACCAATCCCAATCATTCATTGGGAAGATGGAACTTCAACAGCTGTTCCAGAAAGTGAACTCCCACTTGTCTTGCCAGTAACCAAGGACATTCGCCCTTCAGGTACTGGTGAAAGCCCATTGGCTAACTTGACAGACTGGCTGGAAGTCACCCGCGAAGATGGTGTCAAAGGTCGTCGTGAGACGAATACGATGCCACAATGGGCTGGTTCAAGCTGGTACTACCTCCGCTATATCGATCCACACAACACTGAGAAATTGGCTGACGAGGACCTCCTCAAACAATGGTTGCCAGTCGATATCTACGTAGGTGGTGCAGAACACGCTGTTCTTCACTTGCTTTACGCTCGTTTCTGGCATAAATTCCTCTATGACCTTGGTGTTGTACCGACTAAAGAGCCATTCCAAAAACTCTTTAACCAAGGAATGATCTTGGGAACTAGCTACCGTGACCACCGTGGAGCTCTTGTAGCGACTGACAAGGTTGAAAAACGTGATGGTTCCTTCTTCCATGTGGAAACAGGAGAAGAGTTGGAGCAAGCACCAGCTAAGATGTCTAAATCCCTCAAGAATGTGGTCAACCCAGACGATGTGGTGGAACAATACGGTGCCGATACCCTTCGTGTCTATGAAATGTTCATGGGACCACTTGACGCTTCGATCGCTTGGTCTGAAGAAGGATTGGAAGGAAGCCGTAAATTCCTCGACCGTGTTTACCGTTTGATTACAAGTAAAGAAATCGTTGCGGAAAACAATGGCGCTCTAGACAAGGTTTACAACGAAACTGTTAAAGCTGTTACAGAGCAAATCGAGTCTATGAAGTTCAACACAGCTATTGCCCAACTCATGGTCTTTGTCAATGCTGCCAACAAGGAAGACAAACTTTATGTAGACTACGCCAAAGGCTTTATCCAATTGATTGCCCCATTTGCGCCTCACTTAGCAGAAGAACTCTGGCAAACAGTCGCAGCAACCGGTGAGTCAATCTCTTACGTAGCTTGGCCAACATGGGACGAAAGCAAATTGATTGAAGACGAAATCGAAATCGTCGTTCAAATCAAAGGAAAAGTCCGTGCTAAACTCATGGTCGCAAAAGACCTGTCACGCGAAGAATTGCAAGAAGTCGCTCTAGCTGACGACAAAGTCAAGGCAGAGATTGATGGCAAAGAAATCGTGAAAGTAATTGCGGTACCGAACAAGCTTGTAAATATTGTTGTGAAATAAAAATGAATCCTTCAGAGTTCAGCTCTGGAGGATTTTTGACTCTTCTTGACAAGAAATTGGTATTTTGTTAATATGGTTAACAAAAAGAAGGAAACCATGAATAAGAAAGAACTGCATAAGTTTAATAATCGTTTTAACAGCTTTGCTTTAGCTTTTGAACAGTTGAAAAAAGCTCAGCATAGGAACAGTATTGATAAATCAATCACTATTAATGAAGTCCATTTGATCGACCTGATAGGCCGCAATCAGCCTGTGAATCTAGTGAAATTATCTGAGTTACTTGAAGTGTCTAGGAGTGCCATTACTCAGAGTGTTAGACGTTTAACCAAGAAAGACCTCGTTGCTTTTGAATTTGCACCGGATAATGAAAAAAATAAATATCTGATATTATCCAAAAAAGGGGTTGAAGTTTTTAACATTCATAAAGAGCAGCAAGAACATATTGAGACAGCCATTTTTTCAGTTTTAAAAAACTATAATGAGGAGGATCTTCAAATGATTATGAAATTGATGGATGATGTTGAACAGGTTTGGCAAGAATTACCGTGGTAAAAATCACGGTAATTTTATGACTATATTGTTAATTGTATTAACAAAAAGAGGAAGATATGAATATACAAATTGAACTGATCTCAGAGTATGATTTAGCAGACGCATCTTTTAATATTGTCATCGATGGCTTAAAACCAAGAGAAACATATCGAGTCGAAATGTTTCTATCTGATTATTATTGTATCAATGCTCCCATGCTTTTAACTCATGATGTTTTATGGAGATCAACAGGGACTTTTGTATCAGATAAGAATGGTATTATTGATATTTCACAAACTCCATCTTGTTCTGGCTCTTATGAAGGCATTTCAACAATGGGACTATTTTTTAATGCCAAGCCCTTGACCAATCAGAGAAAGAAACTTCCAAACTCTCTTTCTGAAATTCCCATATTAGATCATTTTTTTGTGGATATCAAAATTATGCAAGGAAATACTGTCATTGCAGAGAGAACTTTCACAAGACATTACATGAGTTCGCAAATTAGTCATCAAGATATTTACGGGGAACATTTTCAAGGGAGACTTTTTTATGATCAAAAGGCAATAAAAACACCAGCATTGATTATTGTGAGCGGCAGTGAAGGAAGGATTGAAAAGGCACAGAATATAGCTCAGCTTCTATCTTCTAGAGGTTATATTTGCCTAGCAGTTGCCTACTTTGGTTTAGAGGGGTTGCCAAAATATTTGGAACGTATTCCTTTAGAGTGCCTTGTGGAAGCAAAGGATTATCTACGTCAGCATCCTCAAGTAGATAGTGAAAGAATTGGAATCTATGGACGGTCTAAGGGAGCAGAATTAGTTTTAGCTGAGGAGAGCCTTTTTAATGACGTTCAATGTTTGGTACTAAATTCACCCTCTGATGTGGTATATGAAGGGATAAAAGGGAAATGGAACTCTCACACTTCTTCTTGGACAAATTTGAAAAAAGAACTTCCCTATCAAAAGTTTCGACTTGGAGATTATCTGTTCAGCAAACTTTTTAGAAAAAGCTTCCCTAAAGATCGTTCTGCTAAGATAGATATCGGTCAAATGCATTCACCAATCTTATTGCTCGGAAGTACTGTTGATGAAATATGGGATGCCTCGTCAGCAATTGATGATATTGTCTCAGATTATAAAGGACGCCACATTACATTTAAAAAATATCATGAAACAGGTCACATGTTGACAGTGGCTTATCAACCAAATCACCGTTATCGAAAAGATTGGCGTTTATTGATGAGAGAGAGTAAGGATTTTTGGCTAGCTACGATTCATTTTTTTGATAGGCATTTGAAGAAGAAATAAAAATAGATTATAAATATGCTATAATAGTTCCAACTAAGATAAAAACACAGTTCTGGTTGGTAGTCCAGACGTAGGCAAGCCTATCAGTAACCTTCCTCCTTGGTTGTCCATTCTTAGGGATAGATTTAAGGAGGTGCTGTCGTGGAAACAATTTCAATTGGATTGACAGTTTATTTTGAAGATGGATTTTGGCATGGTTTGTTCGAACAAGTGTATCGAGAAACTTATCAAGTTTGTCGTGTGACATTTGGTAAGGAGCCAAAAGATGATGAAATTCTAGAGATTTTACAGACTCAGTTTACTCAATTATCTTTTAGTCCAGAAACTACAGTTAAGCAACATGTAAAAATCAAGAATCCTAAACGATTACAGCGAATGGTGAGGAAACAAGTAAAACAAAAAGTTTCTTCCAAGTCGAAAGAACTATTGCAGTTGCAGTATGAGGAAAGGAAAAAGATTTCAAAACATCAATCTAGTGTCCAAAAGCAATTGCTCAAACAAGAGAAATTTGAACGCAAACAGCAAAAACGAAGAGACAAGCATAAAGGACATTAACCCTTATCTCTTTCATCAAAAAAGCTTCGGTAGGAAGAACCCTACCGAGGCTTTTTAACAAATTTCATTCTGCATGATAGTGAAGAAATGTAAAACTCAGTGTCGTTCAAAAAGGAGTATAAATGTTGCTTTTCTTCCAAGGAAGATGGTGTAAAAGGATTAAAAAATCTGGTATTTTGAAGTTCCTCAAGGATTCTGTGGACATATTCTTAGATTTTTTATTTCGATATCGAAATAGTTGACAGATGTAACGAACGGTGATACAATGACTGTGATATTTCGGTATAGAAATAAAAAGGAGACAAAATGGACAAGATGCAAGGGGGCTACCAAGCTTTACAGATACGCTTGTTGAACGGGCGACTTTTTCAAAAACTCTTGAGCAAGGAACCAGATGCCCAATACCGAAGTGAACAGGGGAAAATTTTAACGATTTTGTGGAAGCAAGAGTTGGGGTGCGCTACTGCGACCGATATCGCTCTTGCGACGGGTCTAGCCAATAATACATTGACCAGCATGGTTAAGAAATTGGAAGAACAAGGCTTGGTTACGATTCAACCTTGTACGCAGGATAAAAGGAAAAAATATATTTCTTTGACAGACCTCGGTTGGGCACAAAAGGAAATTGGGGATCGTGTTAGTAAGGAACTGGGTGAGATTTTCTATCAAGGATTTTCGGATCAAGAAATCCGAGAATTTGAGGAGTATCAAGAGCGCATTATCTCAAATCTAAAAGCTAAAGAGAATGACATCTAAGGAAAGGAAGTAACAGTTATGATTGGTATTACAGGGGTAACAGGGAAATTAGGTTCTTATGTGGCTAATCTTGCCTATAAGAAGGGAATCGCTTCAGTCCATCTAGCACGAAGCCCAGAGCGTGCAAAGATCAATGCGTCAGCGGAAATTCGTAAAATAGTGTATGCCAATACACCAGAGGTGGTTGAGGCCTTAAAGGGTATTGATATCTTGTTGATGGTTTCTGCTCGGGAAAATCCAGAGCGTGTCAAGGAACACAAGGACTTTTTAGATGCTGCAAAGCTAGCAGGAGTAGAGCATATCGTCTATACCTCCTTTTATGGGGCAGATGAGAAGGCAACTTTCACCTTGTCTCGAGATCATGCCCAGACGGAAGCCTATATCAAGGAGTTAGGGTTCACCTACACTTTTTTGAGAGATAATTTTTACTTGGACTTCCTGATTGATATGGCGCTTGAAAATGGAGAGATTCGTGGTCCTGCAGGCAGTGGTCTTGTGTCAGCTGTTGCCCGTAAGGACACATCTAGGGTTGCAGCAGAAATTCTTTTAAATCCTAAGGAGTGGGAAAATCAAACCTTGAATCTGACAGGGCCAGAGGATCTTTCCATGGAAGAAATCGTAGCGCTTCTCTCAAAAGAGACCGGTGACACCATCGCGTATGTGGATGAAACAGTAGAAGAAGCTTATGAGTCACGGAAAAAATGGCCAGCACAAACTTGGGAGTACGATGCCTGGGTCAGCACCTATACAGCGATTAAAGCTGGGGAACAAGCTGGGGTTTCAACAGATATCGAAAAAATTCTAGGACATCCGGCAAGTAGCCTATTGGATACTCTTAGAGACAGAAAACTTATTGAGGAAGAATATGATTGAATATAAAAATGTAGCCTTGCGCTACACGGATAAGGACATTTTAAAAGATGTCAATCTCCGTATTGAAGCTGGAGAATTTATGGTCCTCGTAGGCCCTTCAGGATCTGGAAAAACCACCATGATCAAGATGATTAACCGTCTTTTGGAGCCAACTGATGGCAATATCTATATGGATGGAAAACGCATCAAGGACTATGATGAACGCGAATTACGTCTTTCTACTGGTTATGTGCTTCAAGCCATTGCTCTATTTCCTAATTTGACAGTTGCGGAAAATATCGCTCTCATTCCTGAGATGAAGGGCTGGGGCAAGGAGCGAGTGGCTTCCAAAACAGTCGAACTTTTAGAAAAAGTAGGCCTTCCAGCTTCTGATTACGCTGATCGCAAACCCCATGAGCTGTCTGGTGGGGAGCAACAACGGATTGGGATTGTGCGGGCTATCATTGCAGAGCCGAGAATCTTACTCATGGACGAACCTTTTTCAGCCTTGGATGCCATCTCTCGCAAGCAGTTGCAGGCTCTTACCAAAGAATTGCACAAAGAATTCGGTATGACCACTATTTTTGTGACCCATGACACAGACGAGGCCTTGAAATTAGGCGATCGGATTGCGGTGCTACAAGAAGGAGAAATTGTGCAGGTGGCAGATTCTGAGACCATTCTAGCCCAGCCAGCTAACGACTTTGTGGCAGATTTATTTGGAGGTGCTCACCATGTCTAAACTACTTGCAACCTTTCAAGAACGTTTTGGAGACTGGCTCACTGCACTGGGGCAACATTTGCAACTGTCATTACTGACCTTACTCCTTGCGATTTTTCTGGCTGTCCCTCTGGCTATTTATTTAAGTACACGCAAGAGAGCCAGCAACTGGGTTTTACAGGTGGCTGGGATCTTCCAGACCATTCCTTCCATGGCCCTTTTGGGGCTCTTCATTCCCATCATGGGAATTGGAACACTTCCGGCCTTGACAGCTCTCGTCATCTATGCCATTTTCCCCATCCTCCAAAATACCATCACCGGTTTGCAGGGGATTGACCCAAGTCTTGAAGAAGCGGGAATCGCCTTTGGGATGACCAAGTGGGAGCGACTCAAGAAGTTTGAGATTCCCTTGGCCATGCCCGTCATCATGTCTGGGATTCGGACAGCAGCTGTGATGATTATCGGGACGGCTACCCTAGCTGCCTTGATTGGAGCAGGGGGACTCGGTTCCTTTATCCTTCTAGGGATTGACCGCAATAATGCCAGTCTGATTTTAATCGGTGCCCTGTCTTCTGCCTTCTTGGCCATCGCCTTTAACCTTCTTCTCAAATGGATGGAAAAGGCCAAATTGCGGACCATCTTTGCGGCTTTTGCGGTAATGGTTATCGGATTGGGAGCTAGCTATACACCAAGTCTTCTTCCCAAACCGGAAAAAGAAAACCTGGTCATTGCTGGGAAGTTGGGTCCTGAACCGGAAATTCTAGCCAATATGTACAAGATTTTGATCGAAGAAAACACGGACATGACAGTGACTGTTAAACCAAATTTTGGAAAAACCACCTTCCTCTTTGAAGCTCTGAAAAAAGGGGATATTGCTATCTATCCAGAGTTTACAGGGACCGTGACCGAAAGTCTCCTCAAGCCGGCGCCGCAAGTCGGCCATGATCCAGAAGCAGTCTATCGAGCGGCTCGAGATGGGATCAAGAAACAAGACGACCTGGCCTTGCTCAAACCCATGGCTTATCAGAATACCTATGCTGTCGCGGTGCCTAAGAAAATTGCCCAAGAGTATGGCCTCAAGACCATTTCAGATTTGAAAAAGGTGGAAGGACAACTCAAGGCAGGCTTTACCTTGGAGTTTAATGACCGAGAGGACGGGAACAAGGGCTTGCAGAAGGTTTACGGACTCCATCTACAAGTCTCCACCATGGAGCCAGCCCTTCGCTACCAGGCGATCCAGTCCGGTGACATCCAGATCACAGATGCTTACTCAACGGATGCCGAGCTGGCTCGCTATGACCTGGTGGTCCTTGAAGATGATAAGCAACTCTTCCCACCTTATCAAGGGGCGCCCCTCATGAAAGAAGCTCTTCTTAAGAAACATCCAGAATTGGAAGGCATTCTAAACAAGTTAGCTGGTAAAATCACAGCAGAGCAAATGAGCCAGATGAACTACCAAGTCGGAGTAGAAGGCAAGTCAGCTAATCAAGTGGCACGTGACTTTTTGGTAAAAGAAAGGGTTATTAAAAATTAACAAATAATTCTCAAGTCTTCGCACTTGAGGATTTTTTAATAGAAAGCAATTTTAACCCTTTCAGCAAGCTTTTGTTATAGAGGGGGAGACCTTCTCTTAAAAAACTCTCCATTGAGTCTAGCTTAAAATTGTGTTACAATAAGCCTTGAAAACGAATGAAAGTATATGGAAACAAGTATGAAAATAAGACCAGTGATTGGAATTACAGGAAATGAAAGACCCTTCCCAGATGATCCAGACGCGAACATGAGTTATGCGGCGACTGGTTTTGTCGAAGCGGTCAAAGAGGCGGGAGGAATTCCCTTGATCTTGCCAATTGGAGATGCGGATATGGCCAAACACTACATGTCGCTGATTGATAAGCTCATCATTACTGGTGGTCAAAATGTCTTGCCCAAGTTTTATGGAGAAGAAATCACCATTGATAGCGATGACTACCTCTTAAAACGTGATCTTTTTGAGTTGGCCTTGATTGAGGAAGCGCGTGCGGCTAAAAAAGCTATCTTTACAGTCTGTCGTGGGACCCAACTCTACAATGTTGCATTGGGTGGAACGTTGCATCAAGATATTGAGGATCATTGGCAGGACAATCCAGGTCAGTACACCAGTCAAGAGCTGGTGACTAAGGATCAGACGGTTTTACAAGAGATCTATGGTAAGACCAGTCGCATCAATTCTTTCCATCATCAAAGTATTAAAGACTTGGCAGATGGCTTAGAAGTGATCGCGCGGGATCCTAAAGATGACATCATAGAAGCCGTTCAATCCACAGATGAGAGTCGTTTCCTCGGCGTTCAGTGGCATCCAGAACTACGTTTTGACAAGAGCCCAGCAGATCGTAAGCTCTTTGAATATGTCGTGAATGACTTATAATGAGGACCAGCTTCCTTAGGAATTTTTCCTAAGGGGCTTTTTCTTTAATCTGCGTAAGAAAGACTGTAAATTGTGCCTAGGTTTTGGAGGAGGATTCGCTACAATAGAGCTAGTAGAATGAGGAGGATTAGGACATGTATCAATTTCCAAAGGATTTTTTATGGGGGAGTTCGACCTCGGGCCCTCAAACAGAAGGGCGTTTCGCCCAGGATGGAAAAGGAGACAATCTCTGGGATTACTGGTATAGGATCGAGCCCAACCGCTTTTATCAAGGGCAAGGACCAGAGAAAACATCGACTTTTTATGAACACTGGGAAGAAGATCTGGACCTATTGTTAGAAACTGGGCACACCGCCTTTCGGACCTCTATCCAGTGGTCCCGTATTTTCCCAGAAGGACGAGGGGAGATCAATCAAGCAGGCGCTGATTTCTACCGTCGTGTCTTTGAAAAGATAAAGGAAAAAGGGATTCACCTCTTGGTCAACCTCTATCATTTTGATTTACCGATGGCTCTTCAAGAGCAAGGGGATGGTTGGGAAAATAAAGAAACCGCCTATGCTTACCAAGAATATACGCGTTTTTGTTTCAAGACCTATGGAGATCTGGTCGATCAGTGGATCACCTTTAATGAACCCATTGTCCCTGTGGAGTTTGGTTATTTTTATGATGCCCATTTTCCTCATAAGGTAGATGCAGCAGCAGCAGTAAAAGTAGCCTACCACACCCAGTTAGCAAGCTCTCTAGCAGTGAAGGCCTGTCACGAGGTGGATCCTAATTTCCGTATCGGAATTGTGCTCAATTTGACACCAGCCTATCCTCGGAGCCAGCATCCAGAAGATGTGAAAGCCGCGCGCATTGCCGAGCTCTTTCAAGCCAAATCCTTCTTAGATCCATCTGTTCTTGGTCATTATCCTGAAGAATTAGTGGAGATCCTACGAGAGCGTGATCTCTTACCGGATTATGATCCCTTTGAATTGCGCTTGATCGAGGAAAATACGGTGGATTACCTAGGAGTTAACTATTACCAACCACTCCGTGTGGCGGCTCCTCGTTATGCTCCAAATCCAGCATCTCCCCTACTCTTTGAACAATTTTATGAACCTTATGTTATGCCAGGCCGCAAGATCAATCCCCACCGTGGTTGGGAAATCTATGAGCAAGGTTTGTATGACATTGCCCAAAATATCAAGGAAAACTATGGCAATATCGAGTGGATCCTGACAGAAAATGGAATGGGGGTTGAAGGAGAGGAAAAATTCCGCAAGGACGGAGTGATCCAAGACGACTACCGGATTGACTTTGTCAAAGACCATCTTCGTGAGCTCCACCGGGCTATTCAAGATGGTGCCAACTGTAAAGGCTATTTGATCTGGACCTTTATTGACTGCTGGTCATGGCTCAATGGTTACAAGAACCGCTATGGTTTAGTTGAGTTGGACCTCGAAAGTCAAAAACGAACCCTCAAAAAATCCGGTCATTGGTTTAAAGAACTAAGCCAAGCCAATGGATTTGAGAAGTAGACAAACTGCTCTTTTATAAGAATCAATCAACTTCTATAAAAATAAAAAATTTTATTCGTTAGAGTTATTCAACAGTGAGAAAAATGCCTAAAATATTCAGTTTCAGGCACTTTTTTCACGGCAGAAAGTTTTTAAGATGATTTTTACTTCAATCTTAACTCTGACTTAACTAGACCAATTTTCTTGAATTTCCTAGTTGACAAACTGGAAGAAGCATTGTATACTGACTCTGCTGGTTGCTTTTTAGGTAAATTAGACTAGACCAATTTTAAAGTAACTGAGAAATCGACCATGGGTCGTTTGACTAAGTAAAGGGGAAAGTATAGCAAGGCTATATCGTAAAGACTATGTGCGGAATCGTTGGTGTTGTAGGAAATACAAATGCTACTGATATTTTGATTCAAGGACTTGAAAAACTCGAATACCGAGGCTATGACTCTGCGGGTGTTTTTCTGGCTAGTGAAGGCAAGAGCCAATTGGTAAAGGCAGTTGGCCGCATTGCAGAATTGTCAACTAAGGCAGAAGGTGTCGAAGGAACAGCTGGGATCGGACATACCCGCTGGGCCACTCACGGAAAACCAACTGAGGACAATGCTCACCCACACCGCTCTGAAACAGGTCGCTTTGTATTAGTCCACAATGGGGTCATTGAAAACTACCTTGAAATCAAGGAAGAATACCTAGCAGGTCACCATTTCAAGGGGCAAACAGATACAGAAATCGCAGCCCACTTGATCGGAAAATTTGCTGAAGAAGATGGCTTATCTACGCTTGAAGCCTTCAAAAAAGCCCTCCACATCATCCGTGGGGCCTATGCTTTTGCTTTGATGGATGCGGAAGATCCAAGCACCATCTATGTCGCAAAAAATAAATCACCACTCTTGATCGGTCTTGGCGATGGCTACAATATGGTCTGCTCTGATGCCATGGCCATGATTCGCGAAACCAACCAATACATGGAAATCCATGACCAAGAGTTGGTCATTGTCAAGGCTGACAGCGTTGAAGTGCAAGACTATGATGGAAACGTCAAAGAACGGGATAGCTACACGGCTGAACTCGACCTTTCTGATATTGGAAAAGGGACTTACCCATACTACATGCTTAAAGAAATCGATGAGCAACCAACTGTCATGCGTAAGTTGATCCAAGCCTATACAGATGAATCTGGTCAAGTAGTGGTAGACCCAGCTATTATCAAGGCTGTTCAAGAAGCAGACCGGATCTATATCCTTGCGGCTGGTACCTCTTACCATGCTGGATTTGCTTCTAAAAAAATGTTGGAAGAGTTGACGGATACCCCAGTAGAACTCGGTATTTCATCTGAGTGGGGGTATGGTATGCCGCTTCTCAGCAAGAAACCACTCTTCATCTTTATCAGCCAATCTGGTGAAACAGCCGATAGCCGCCAAGTATTGGTCAAAGCCAATGAAATGGGTATTCCAAGCTTGACAGTGACCAATGTTCCAGGTTCAACTCTTTCACGTGAAGCAGACATGACCATGTTGCTCCATGCTGGTCCTGAAATTGCGGTAGCTTCTACTAAGGCTTATACGGCTCAAATCGCGGCTCTTGCCTTTCTGGCTAAAGCTGTTGGGGAAGCCAATGGCAATGAGAAGGCCAAAGCCTTTGATTTGGTGCACGAATTGTCTATCGTTGCCCAATCGATCGAATCAACCCTTTCAGAAAAAGAAGTGATCGACGAAAAAGTCCGTGGCTTGTTGGAAACAACCCGCAATGCTTTCTATATCGGACGTGGACAAGATTACTATGTTGCCATGGAAGCCAGTCTGAAACTAAAAGAAATTTCTTACATCCAATGTGAAGGCTTCGCTGCGGGTGAGTTGAAACACGGTACCATCTCTCTGATCGAAGACGGTACACCGGTCATTGCCCTCTTGTCTGATCCAGTCCTAGCCAGCCACACACGTGGAAACATCCAAGAAGTGGCAGCACGTGGGGCTCATGTTTTAACCATTGCAGAAGAAAATGTCGCTAAAGAGACAGATGATTTGGTCTTGACAGCAGTTCACCCTTACCTCTCTCCAATCTCAATGGTGGTACCAACCCAATTGATTGCCTACTTTGCAACCCTTCATCGTGGGCTCGATGTTGATAAACCACGGAACCTTGCTAAGTCTGTAACCGTTGAATAAATTTGTTTATATAGAAAAAACATCCTCGTTAGGTTTTTCCTAGCGAGGATGTTTGCTTTATTTGTCAAAACCTTGCAAGGCTTTGAGGCGTTCTTCTGTTTGTCCCTTGGCATCTAGTTTTTTACCTTGGTAAACAGCAGATTCCCATGATCCATACATTGGATTTGGGAAGATGATGAATTTTTCACCAAATTCTTTTTGCAATTCGTCCAATTTCTTGTCGCGATCAGCTTCAGAGGTCTTAGAAAAATCTGCAAAGTCGACCAGGTTGTCCCCGAATAGCAAGACAAGATTGGTCTTTTCTTGTACAGCTTGGCGACGGCCTTCTTTTGATTTGACACCATCTTCTAAGAACATGAGGTGGTCACGTCCTTGAACAGGAATGCCTTCTTTTTCAAGGTTCTTGATGGTATCATCTACTTGAGAGGTTGTACGGTCAGAAATGTAGTAGATTTGAACCCCGTTTTGATCCGCGAATTGAAGGAAATCTTTGGCACCTGGCACCGCTTTTGCGGCTGCTTTTTTCACCCAAACATCCCAATCTTTAGGATTGAAGGCCGTACCATCTTTGACGTTTTGAACTTGGTAAGGGCTGTTGTCTAAAACAGTTTCGTCCAAATCCAAGACGATTGAGTAAGGCTTATCAGAAGGAGTTTGGAGGATCTCTTTCAAACGGTCAGTAGCGACATTGTAGCCTTGTAAATACAAAGCCTTGGTTTCTGCTGCCTTTTGGTACCAGAGAACAGACATGGTATTTTCTTGTGAGCGCTGTTGATCATAGGTCATCGTTACCTGATTTTTAGTGCTGCTTGCTTTTGTCTCTTGCGTTTTAGTGGTGTTGCTTCCACAACTTGTCAGTAAAATGACAGAAGCAAGAGCAGAAACGATGGTAAAGGTGGTTTTTGTTGTTTTCATAAACCGTACACTCCTTAAAATTATTCTAAAAAAATTATACTCTTTTCAATCTTGCATGACAAGAAAGAGGAGAAGGTGTCTAGAAATCGGTGAAAAGAAAAAAGAAGGAAAAATGCTGCTATGAAAGGTTTCTTCGCATCAATATATGCTATTTTTTCCTTTAAAAGAATGGGTATAGTTTTATGCTATAACCGGATCAAGAAAACATCAAAGCATCCCTTTTCTTCTAAAATGAAACAATCGAGAAAGATACTCGCAAGTCCCTATTTTCAAGGACTTGCGTTTTTTTGATACCTTTTTTAATAAAGAAATTTTAAGGCCTTGATAGGGAAAATATATTAGTCAGCTACTTTTCGAGGTGATATCATGGTTACAAATTCCAGAAGGAAAGCAGTTAGCCTTTCTATTGGAGAAATATTGAGGAGGATTCACAGTATGAGTAAAAAAGAATTGGTTCTTCGTGCCATTCGAGGCGAAACAGTAGAACGAATCCCTGTAGGATTTTGGCTCCATTATGTGACCCAAGAAGAAAAAGAATTGGGTCTAGACAATCCGGCTGTAGTAGCAAAAAGTATTAAGGGCCACCAACACTATGTAGAAGAAATTTCACCTGATTTTGTCAAGATCATGAGTGATGGCTTCTTCCGCTATCCGAGTGCTCTTTATTCGAGAGAGATCAGATCGATCCGAGAATTGAAGGATATTCAACCGATTGGAGAGCATCATCCATGGATTGAAAAACAAATCGAGGTGGTCAAGGAAATTTGTTCTCATTTCCATGAAGAGATTGCTTCTTTCTACAATATCTTCTCGCCCATTTCTTATTTGAAACGCTGGTTCCGTACGGATCAATCTCGTGGAGACCAAGTGATTGCAGACTTTATCAAGGAAGATCCAGAAACTTTAGCTCATGTCCTTGACGTGATTGCAGGAGACATCGCTACTTTAAGTCGTCGCTTGATCCAAGAAGCAGGTATTGAAGGTATTTACTTTTCAACCCAGCAGATCCAAGATGAGCGTGTGACAGATGAAGAATACCGCAAGTTCATTGAGCCTAGCAGCATCGCTGTCCTAGAAGCAGCCAATGAAGCTGGAGGCATCAATATCCTTCATATCTGTGGTTTTGAAGGGGCCAGCAATGAAGTGGAGCTCTTCAAGGATTATCCAGCTCAAGTCATTAACTGGGCGACCCATCATGAAGGCCTTAGCCTAGCCGCAGGTCGTAAACTTTTCGGCGATCGTGCCGTTTTGGGTGGCTTTGTCAATGGCAAAAAAGGCTTGCTCTATCAAGGGGAACGAGAAGCTATTGAGCAAGAAACGCGTCGCTTGGTGGCTGAAGCCGGAAGTCGTGGTTTGATCCTTGGAGCAGACTGTACCGTACCAGATGATTTCCAATTGGAACGCTTAGATTGGGTGCGTCAAGCAGCTGTATTGTAAGAAGAAAGGAGAGGGAGATGAAAAAGATCAGTGGATGGTGCATCCTGGTAACCGTTTTGTTTTTGCTTTTAGGGCTTAGTAAAGTCGCTCTTGCAAGTAGTCAGGGGAAAGCAAAGAAAGATCCAGATATGGCAAGACTGGAGAAAATTCCAGCCCATAGTCTCTCCCTCCTTCGCCCGTCTGATCTAGCAGGAATTCTTCTTCTCGAAGATCAGTGATAAAAAAAGATGAAGAGCTTGATAAAAAATATATATTAGTCAAAGCATCATTGAAGTGATAAGATAACAAACAAGAAAAGATAGAACGAGGTAAGAACATGTCATCAAAAAGAGAATTAGTGTTAAAAGCTTTCAAAGGAGAAGCAGTTGACCGTGTGCCAGTTGGATTTTGGCATCATTTTACAACAGAAGAAGAATGGTTGAAAGGATTTTCTAATCCGGAAATTATTGAAAAAAACCTCAATGGCCATAAAAACTTCCTTCACAAGGTCAAACCAGACTTTGTCAAACTCATGAGTGATGGTTACTTTGCTTATCCAAACCCAGCCATTCACAAAGGCCTTGAAAATATCTCTGACTTAGCAGGGATTGAACCACTCGGAGCAGATCATCCATGGATCACAGAGCAAGTAGAGCTGGTTAAAAAAATCCGTGCCGGTTTTGAAGAAGACATTGTGGCTATCTACAATATCTTTGCTCCGGTGACCTACTTCAAATGGTTGGTCGGAGAAGTTTCAGGAGGAGATGACTTGATCGCAAACTTCATCGATCAAGATGCAGCAACTCTTAAAAAAGTATTGGATACAATTGGCCAAGACATTGCAAGTTTGAGCCAACGAATTATTAAAGAAGCAGGAGCAGACGGGATCTACCTCAGTGTTCAAAGTATCCAAGATGCGCGAGTTACACAAGAAGTTTATAAAAACATTATTGCACCGAGTGAACTCCATGTCTTAGAGGCAGCCAATGAAGCCGGTGGCGTAAATATTCTTCATATCTGTGGCTACGAAGGAGCCCGCAATGATATCCATCTCTTCACAGACTACCCAGCCCAAGTCATTAACTGGGCAGTCGGACCAGAAGGCATCAGCCTAGCAGAAGGACGCGAAATCTTCGGTGGACGCACGGTTCTTGGTGGTTTTGAAAATGGCAAAAATGGTCTTCTCTACACAGGAGACAAGGTTGCGATCCAAGCAGAAACCAAACGCATCATCGCAGAAACAGGAACCACAGGCTTGGTCATTGGTGCCGATTGTACGATTCCAAGTGACATTGATGAAGAACGAATCGAATGGGTTCGTGAAGCTACAGCAGAATAAGGAAAATAGAAAAAGGGAGAACAAAGTATGAGTAAAAAAACATGGATTATCGGTGGGGTGGCAGTTCTTGCCATTGCAGGTGCAACCATTCTTGGACGGAGCTTGAACCATGCAAACGACAGCAAAGGCTCAACAGGATCTAACAAGGTAACAACCTTGAAAGTAGCCCACACTCAAAACTATGTACCGTATGATTTCGTTGATGAAAAAGGAGAATCAGATGGCTATGAAGTAGCCGTTCTCAAAGCCATTGACGAAAAACTACCAGACTACAAGTTTGAGTACACTGGAACAAGTGATGACGATCTCTTGATCGGTCTAGAATCTGGTAAATACGATATCGGAACCAAAGGAGCTTGGTATACCGAAGAACGTGCCAAGAAATTTATCATTCCAAAAGAACCAATCGGTGCAAGTATCATCGGATTTACCGTCCGGAAAGAAGATGCGAATAAATACAAGAACATCGATGACTTCGCTAAAGAAAAAGGAAAATTGGTTCCAATTTCACCACAAAATGCACAATGGAATGTTATTAAAGAATACAATGAAAAGCATAAGGACCAACAAATCGAATTAACAGCTGCGGAATCTTTCAAAGTCGCAGATGCTTATGCTTGGGTTCTTGAAGGACGTTACGATGCCTTCTTTGACATCAAACTTTCCTTTGAAAAAGCTGTCACAGATAAAGATGGTTCTTACCACCAATATGCGGACAAACTTAGCTGGTTTGCCTACAAAGGAATTCCAACTTACCCATTGATCCATAAGGATAAGAAAAACGAAAAATTTGCGGAAGCATACAGCAAGGCTATCAAAGAATTGGAAAAAGATGGGACACTTGCTAAATTGTCGAAAAAATATTTCGGTGAAGATGTCTTCAGTTATGTAGATAAAGAGAAATAAGATGGAACTGGGTGCGCATAGCCCCAGCTTCCTTATTTCTATACGGATACAGAAAGGAAAAGAAACATGGTCTCATACGACATTTCCAAGGTTTGGTCATTTCTTCCAACCTTGGTCCAAGCTCTACCAGCGACCCTAGCTTTGATGGTTTTAACGACGGTTCTCGGTTCTGCATTTGGCTTGGTTTTGACCTGGGCACAAGTATCAGAAGATAAGGTAGGAGCAGGTCTGGCAAAAGGTTATGTCTTTACCTTGCGTTGTACCCCTCCGATTGTCTTGCTCTTTTTGGTCTTTTATGGACTGCCCCAATTTTTGAACTGGTGGTTGGGCATTGACATTGACCACTGGTCCAAGTTTGTCTTTGTCCTTGTTGCCATGTTTCTTCTCTTTGCTGCGATGATCTCTGAGGTCTTCAAGGCAGCCTATTTGGCCATTCCAAAAGGTCAGATGGAAGCGGGCTTGAGTATTGGCTTGACGCCGGCTCAAACCATTTGGCGGATTGTCCTTCCTCAAGCCTTTCGCGTGGCTCTTCCAAATATGACAACTGCCATCTTGAACCTCATGCGCGATGCCGCTTTGGCTTATACCATTGGCTTTATCGATATCATGGGAGCAGGCAACAACTTGATCAGCCGCAATCTTGGGAATTATTCCCTCGAAACATATACAGCTGTCGCAGTGATCTACTGGGGAATTGCCCTTGTGATCTCCTTCTCCGCTCAACTCCTTGAGAAACGACTCAGTGTAACAGAAAGGTAGCTTATGGATTTCAATTTTATTAGTAAAGCATTTCTAGCCACCTTGGGTGGTGTTCCAGTGACCCTTCTGATCATGGTCGTATCAATTCTTTTGAGTTTCTTTCCAGCCCTCTTTTTGGCACTCGGTCAGATTTATAAGGTCAAAGGTGTTCGCAGTTTCTCAGTGATTTACTTAGCTTTTATCCGCGCGACACCTCCGATTCTCTTGATTCTCTTCTTTTATAGTCTCTTTCCCAGTCTCTTAAATAGCTTTTTTAAGAGTATTGGTAGTCACTTTAATGTCTTTGAGATCAATCCCATTTACTATGCCTTTATCATCTTTAGCTTGATGACAACGGGGAGTCTTGCTGAAATTCTACGGTCAGCCATTCTGACTGTGGATAAGGGCCAGCTAGAAGCAGCGCAAGCCATTGGTTTGACTAATCGCCAAGCCTACATCCGCATTGTTTTTCCACAAGCCTTGCGTTCAGCCCTTCCCAATTTGTGTAACTTGGTTATCAACTTGGTCAAAGGAACCTCCCTTGTCTTTGTCATGACCATCAAGGATATCACCGCCATTGCCAAGGTCGAAGCCTCTTATGGCTATCAATATTTTGAATCCTATCTAGTGATTTTTATTCTTTATATTGTCATTTGTGGGGTGATTCAATGGGGATTCAATCGCTTAGAAAAACGCCTGACACTCGCATAGAAGAAGGAGAAATGAAAAGATGTTAGAAGTAGAACACGTATCGAAAAAATTTAAGGACCACCAGGTCCTGGTAGATGTCAATCTCAAGGTCAACCAAGGGGATGTCGTCGTTATTTTGGGTCCATCTGGATCAGGAAAAACAACCTTCCTTCGCTGCCTTAACCACTTGGAAAAGGCAGATACAGGGCACCTCACCCTAGGTGGAAAAGAGTACGACCTCTCAAAACTCAGCAAAAAAGAGATTCTAGAAATCCGCCAAAAGACAGCCTTTGTCTTCCAGCATTATAATCTCTTTGCCAACAAAACAGCGCTTGAAAATATCTTAGAAGGACTGGTTGTAGCTCGTAAGATTCCAAAAGAAGAAGCCATCCAACGGGCAGAATCAGCCCTTGAAAAAGTTGGTCTTCTTGCTTATAAGGATTACTATCCTTCTCAATTGTCAGGTGGCCAGCAGCAACGGATCGGAATCGCGCGTGCCATCGCAGTGAAACCAGACGTGATCTTGCTGGACGAGCCGACTTCAGCGCTAGACCCAGAGTTGGTCGGTGACGTCTTAGATGTCATGAAGCAATTGGCCCAAGAAGGAGTGACCATGGTTGTCGTAACCCATGAGATGGGCTTTGCGCGTGATGTGGCCAACCACGTCATCTTTATGGATGGCGGACACATCATCGAAGAAAACGAACCCCATGAATTCTTCAACAGTCCAAAAGAAGAGCGAACCAAACAATTCCTTTCACGGATTTTATCCGACGCCACTTATAGCGTTGAATACATGATTTAACAGGAGACACACCCAGTAAGGGTGTGTTTTTTAGGATCTGGAAAAAATTTTTAAAAATTGGGTCATTTTTTAAAAATCATTACGAATAATATAAGTGAGAGGGAAATATGACTGATAAAAAACAACGATTTGTACTACTATTCTTACTGACTTTGTTTCTAGGAGGTTGCAGTCTTTTTACGGATAAAGCTGCTGAGAGAAGGGAAATGATTCAGATTGCAGAAAGCACGAAAATGGAGCGAGCGATAAAACACTTGTTAATCAGTATCGATCCTAAAGCTTTCACTTCAGAAGGAGTCATTCACTCCTATACCCTGATAAAAGGTGAATTGGAATACAATCCAATGGGAGGGATGAATGTCTATCTTGTGATCAATGGCGATAAAAAGTTAACGATCGATACGACTGTTCAAATGGAAGATTCAGGACAGTTCGGAGCAGGTAGTTACGGTATTTCAGCAAAATTAGATGATCTGTTAAGTAAAGCAGAAGAGACTGGAAAATAGACTCAATTAGGTAAATACCCCTAATATAGGTAAATAGAAACATTTCTGTATCAAAACCAATATGTTACATTAATAGCTAGTGCTTGTAACGATTTGGCAACATTTTTTAACAAAAGTAACATTTCAGGTATGAATAGAATTTTGTATAATAAATTCTAAGAAACCTGAAGAAAGAATGGGAAGAAGATGAAAAAAAGTAAATTTATTGTATTAGTTATGATACTATTTGGTTTAAGTTTGGGAGGTTGTAGCTTTTTTAATGGACAATCTGCCAAGAAACAAGAAATGATTCAAATCGCAGAGAGTAAGAAGATGAAAGTGGCGATTGAAAATATGTTGAAAAAATTAGATCCTAAAGCTCTTACTCCAGAAGGAAAAATAAAATCATATAAAATCTCTAAAGATGATTTAGATTATAATCCGATGGGAGGGCTATTAGTAAAAATAGTTATAAATAATGATGAAAAATTAGTTTTAAGCACAACTATACAAGAGGACGCTACAACAGGGAAATATGAAGAGACCTATTTTGGGGAAACAGAGGAGTTAAGTGATTTATTAGATAAGGAGTGATAATGGCTAATAATTTAAATTTCAATGATCAACAAAATGTTAAAGCTGCTCTACTTGAATACGAAAAAGATGTCAAAATAAATGGAAAGTTTAAAATTGGGACGAAGAAAGACGAATACATTGGTAATGTTGCCCATATTTATGATAACGTAAATGACAATGAGGAGCAGGTCTTCGTTCTTACTAATAATGGCCAAGGCGCGCAACAAAATGCAGTCCCCTATACTGCTTCTGATGAAGCGCGTGCCCAAATCCATGACGTGACTGTCTTGATGAAGGGATCTGAAACTGAAATAAGTACACAAAAATTACTCCATGATACATATACGGATTGGGTAAAGACAGATTTGCCAGCAGCTTCCAATATTTTGAACCCTGGTGGTGCAAGCGAGTATGCAACAGAATATGCGAAGAATTATGCGCGAGATAAGGCTAAAGATGGTTTTAACAATGCTGTAGAAGCTTTTGAAGATGCAATTATTCCTACATCTGTTAATCTTCCACCGGAGGCCACACCCTTAGGTAGGTTTATGAAAAAAGCGCTGGATAATCCTGTCAGCAATTTCGTACAGGAAAAAGCATCAGATGTGGTCGGCTTTTTTGCAGAAAGAACAGCCGAAGAACAAGTTAAATTTCCTGCTTTAGTGGGAGCTGCTTTTTTAAAAAAATACAATGATGAAAACGGGACTTTCCCGCCTCCGCAGTTTAAAGATGCTGCAGCTCATTTGAAAGAGGTGATTCGAAAATATCCCAATGCCAAGATTGATCTATACGGTCACTCTCTGGGTTCTATGAATATTCAGTATGCGCTTGCCTGTTTGACGGAAGAGGAAGCTTCTCATATTGGGACCGTACACCTATATAATGGCCCTAATGCCTATCCTATCCTAACACCCGAGCAAAAAGCGCGTATAGATGCGCTGAAGTACAAAATCTACAACCACATTGACCATAAAGATTTGGTTAGCTTGGGCTATCAGGATTCTGGAAGCAAGGAATCCAGTGGGATTGTCAAGCACCTCAAAACTAATGATTTAAAAAATACTGGCCTGCAACATATGATGCATGGTTATATCTATGATAAGAATGGAAATTTGGTTCTTGAAAAGGGAACGGAAGCCATCACTCGCAAGGAAATCATTGAAGAGCGGATGAAGGTTTACTATCGCCTAAAAGATAAATTACAAAAAACAGGTGGTGGACTGAGCTCAAGTGAACGGATTTATCTTGATGCTTTGCAGGCGCGCTTGGCTTCTGATGAGCTGATTCGAGTAGTGGATGAAGGGCTGGAGCAAGCTCAGAAATCTAAGGCACAACTGGATACAGATTTAGAAGCTTTGGAGAAAGTATTACATACCGTTCCGAAAGGCTTCATTCTCAATCTTGCGGAAGTAGAAGAGGCCTATGCACAGGCTGGTGCAACAAAGCAAACAGTTGTCACTGAAGTAAGAGAAAGATTCGACAACCGTTTGGCTGCATATCAGTCCTTATCAAATGAATTTCATGCTTTAAACGAGCAAGTGAATGCAGGAATTGAGCTCTTAAAAGCAAAAGACCAAAAAATAGCAGGAGAAATGAACCAGTGGGAACAACTAGCTTATTAATTTCATCTACTCTTTCGAAAAAGGAAAAGAAACTAGATCACTTGGAAAGAGAGTTTCACAAAGCGCGCTTGAAGCTAGATGAAAAGCGTTGCCTAGTGGAAAGAAAACAGCAGCTCTTCACCCAGATGCTGGAAGAAGAGTATGCGATGGCAGCTTCCTTCTTACAAGAGCAGGAGGTTGATGTCAGTTGTGAATGGGAGTCCCTCCATCGCTGTATCGAAGAGTATGATCTCGAAGCTAGAGAAGCTGCACATGTAGTCTTAAAACAGATCGAAATCGAGGAAGAGAATTTATGGCAATCCTACCGGAAAGATAGATACCAACTGGAAGAGGAGTTTGCACAAGATAAAGTTTCATAGTATAGAAGAGGAGGAAGTATGGGTGATAGTCCAGTCAAAGATTTCTTTGATTTAGATATGAAAGATAAGATGAGGATCATCGAAAGCCGAAAGAAACTTGAAAAAGATTTAATCCGTGTTGTCTATGCGCCCGTTTTATTGACCTGCAAGGCAGGAGTTGAGAAACGTTACAATGATGGCTTGACTGCGATTACAACAGTAGCCGAAGAAGACGTCCAGGTAGTTGGAAAACAACTGGATCAGTCCATGGTGGGGCAATTTGCTAAAAATGTACAGACAGTTATTCAAGAAAAAGCTGGGAAATTTAAATCTATCTAGCCAAGAACTTCTATTTAAAATGGAATCTGGAGTGACTCCAGATTTTTTTAATAAATTTTAAAAATTATGTAAAAAAGTGTTGACAAAGAAATCAGTCTGCGTTATAATAATTTATGTAAACAAAAAGAGGTTGGGAAAACCTACTGGTTTACAAGATCAATAGTGGAAAGGAGATGGTGATATGCTATTTCCAGAATTAAGACAACTAATTGATAAAAGGAAAAATAGAAACTGTTAGCCTGTAGGGCTATTATTAAACAAATGAATTAAAATTATGTAAACAATTAAACAGCAGCCAATTGGTCTGCTAATTTTCAAGAATGAATTAAAATTATGTAAATTAGAGGTATACAATATGAATAACAACTTTAACAATATGGATGATCTTTTCAATCAACTAATGGGAAACATGGGTGGTTTTCGTTCTGAAAGCCGTCGCTACATGATCAACGGTCGTGAAGTGACACCTGAAGAATTTGCAATTTACCGCCAAACTGGTCAACTTCCAAATGAAGGAAGCGAGCAAGTGCAACACCATCAAGGTAAAGGAATGAAACAAGATGGGATCCTTGCGAAGCTCGGCCGCAACTTGACTGAAGAAGCCCGTGAAGGAAAATTGGATCCGGTCATCGGACGTAATAAAGAAATTCAAGAAACGGCTGAAATCTTGTCTCGTCGTACCAAGAACAACCCGGTCCTTGTAGGGGATGCCGGTGTTGGTAAAACAGCAGTTGTAGAAGGTTTGGCACAAGCTATTGTGAACGGGGATGTTCCAGCTGCTATCAAGAACAAAGAAATCATCTCGATTGATATTTCTGGTCTAGAAGCTGGTACGCAATACCGTGGTAGCTTTGAAGAAAATATTCAAAATCTGATCCAAGAAGTCAAAGCTATGGGAAATGTCATTCTCTTCTTTGATGAAATCCATCAAATCCTTGGTGCAGGTAGCACAGGTGATGGTCAAGGCTCTAAAGGTCTTGCGGATATCATCAAACCTGCTCTTTCACGTGGGGAATTGACAGTCATTGGGGCAACTACTCAAGATGAATACCGTAACACCATCTTGAAGAATGCAGCTCTTGCTCGTCGTTTCAACGAAGTGAAAGTCAATGCTCCATCAGCTGAAGATACTTTCAAGATTCTTCAAGGGATCCGTGATCTTTATGAAAAACACCACAATGTCATCTTGCCAGATGAAGTTTTGAAAGCAGCGGTTGATTATTCGATCCAATACATTCCACAACGTAGCTTGCCTGATAAGGCTATTGACTTGGTCGATGTGACAGCTGCTCACTTGGCAGCCCAACATCCAGTAACAGATGTCCATGCTGTGGAACATGAAATTGAAGAAGAAAAAACCAAACAAGAAGAAGCTGCGGCTAAAGAAGATTACGAAGCAGCTTTGAAAGCAAAAGTTCGTATCGAAGAACTTGAAAAGAAAATTGAAAACCATACGGAAGATCATAAAGTAACAGCAACAATCAACGATGTGGCTGAATCAGTAGAACGGATGACGGGTATTCCAGTGTCTCAAATGGGTGCAACTGATATTGAACGTTTGAAAGATATGGGTCACCGTTTGCAAACTAAGGTTATCGGTCAAGATAAAGCTGTTGAAGCAGTGGCACGTGCTATCCGTCGGAACCGTGCAGGATTTGACGAAGGGAACCGTCCAATCGGTAGCTTCCTCTTTGTAGGTCCTACTGGTGTCGGTAAGACTGAGTTGGCTAAACAATTGGCTCTTGATATGTTCGGAACCAAAGATGCCATCATCCGTTTGGATATGTCAGAATACAGCGACCGCACAGCCGTTTCTAAATTGATTGGTACAACAGCTGGTTATGTTGGTTACGATGATAACAGCAATACCTTGACAGAACGTGTTCGCCGTAACCCTTACTCAATCGTCCTTCTTGACGAAATTGAAAAGGCAGATCCTCAAGTGATCACCCTTCTCCTTCAAGTCTTGGATGATGGTCGTTTGACAGATGGTCAAGGGAACACGGTCAACTTCAAGAACACTGTGATTATCGCCACTTCAAACGCTGGCTTTGGTTACGAAGCCAACTTGACAGAAGATGCGGATAAACCAGAACTCATGGATCGTTTGAAACCTTACTTCCGTCCAGAATTCTTGAACCGTTTCAACGCTGTCATTGAATTCTCACACTTGAGCAAGGCAGATCTTTCTAAGATTGTTGATTTGATGTTGGTAGATGTCAATAAGACCCTTTCTAAGAAAGAAATCGACTTGGCAGTGAGCGATGCAGCTAAAGAATACATGACTGAAGAAGGTTATGATGAAGTGATGGGTGTTCGTCCACTCCGTCGGGTAGTTGAACAACAAATCCGTGACAAAGTCACAGACTTCCACTTGGATAACTTGGATGCCAAACATCTCGAAGCAGACATGGAAGATGGTGTCCTTGTGATCAGAGAAAAAGACACAAAGAAGGAAGAAAACGCTGATAAACAAGCAGATTAAGGCGAATTAGTTTGTGAAAAATAGAGACTGCTATCATATAGCAGTCTTTATTTTTTCTTCCCACCTGGGGGAAATTATTCGCCGTATAAGGCCAAAATCCTCCTATTTGGGGTAAAAAAACATCAATAATTAGTGAAATTAATCCAATTTGAGCAAAATTATTAATAAATAAAGAAAATAAGTATATAATCTATACAAGAATAAAATTTGAGGAATGGAAGTAAGATGAGCAATACAATTGATATCTACTCAACTCCCGAATACAGAAAAGTGGAAGCCGTTGTTCAACTGATGGTTGACGGTCGCTTGACGAGCTATCGTGTCGCAACTGAAACAAACATCAGCAAAATGAGCTTGGCGACTTTGACGAAGGGAACGAGTAAAATCAAAAATATTACCTATCAAACGGCTTTGGCCTTGATTGATTGGTATGATGAGAATCATGAAAAGTATGGCATTACGATTGACTAGTCAGTAGCCCACTTTTCGTGGTTTTTTCTTTTTCATCAAAACTTGCCTCCTCTATGAGACTGGACTCTGATTTTGCTTGAAGAGGATGGGAAAACTTGAAAAGACGGGCGAAATTTGATATAGTATAGCATATATGAAAATTAAAGGAGAAACATATGCAAGGCGGAAGTTTGCTAATTATGCTCGTTCTTATGGTCGGTTTGATGTACTTCATGAGCCGTAGCCAAAAGAAACAGTATCAAAAACGGATGGAAAGTTTGAATAAACTTCAAAAAGGAAATGAAGTCATCACGATTGGTGGCTTGTACGGAACCATCGATGAAGTCGATACAGATCGCAAGACCGTTGTCTTGGATGTTGATGGTGTCTACCTGACCTTTGAATTGGGAGCGATCAAAACAGTTCTTCCTGTATCAGAAGGAATCTCAGCTACTGCTACAGAAGGCGCTAGCTCAGATGCCGATTCAGCCATCGAAGAATAATCATCAAAGAAGAGGCAAAGGCCTCTTTTTTGCTGGGCAAATAGGACGACGTGATGAAGGAAAGTCCTGCTGGTTCAAAAAAGAGGCCAGAGTCCCTATTTTATGGGGATTTATGGTATAATGAAGCGATAAATATTGAAATAGGTAGAAAAACATGTTTCGTTTTAAGAAAAAAGAAAAAATCGAGATACCTTTAGAAGTCCCGAAACACATTGGGATCATTATGGATGGCAATGGTCGATGGGCGAAAAAGCGGATGCAACCGCGCGTCTTCGGTCATAAGGCAGGGATGGAAGCTCTCCAAGAAGTGACGATTGCAGCAAAAAATATGGGGGTTCAGGTCCTGACTGTCTATGCCTTTTCGACCGAAAACTGGACACGCCCTGAAGATGAAGTCAAGTTCATCATGCACTTGCCGGTTGAGTTTTATGGTCGTTTCGTCCCCGAATTGCATCGCAATAATGTCAAGATTCAAATGATCGGTGATACCAAGAAATTACCAAAAGAAACGCTGGAGGCTTTGGAAAGAGCAGAAGCGATGACCCATCTCAATACAGGTTTGATCCTGAATTTCGCGCTCAATTATGGTGGACGTGCTGAGATCACCCAGGCCGTGAAGCAGATCGCTCATGAAGTCTTGGATGCGAAGTTCAGTCCAGAAGATATCACAGAAGAGATGATCGCAGATTATCTCTATACCGAGAGTTTGCCACGTGTCCTAAGGGATCCGGATTTGATTATCCGTACCAGCGGAGAAATCCGTTTGAGTAATTTCCTTCCTTGGCAGGCCGCCTACAGTGAGTTGTATTTCACAGATGTCATGTGGCCAGATTTTGGAGAAGAGGCACTAAGAAGTGCCATAGTAGAATATAGCCATCGCCATCGGAGATTTGGTGGTGTTTAGGAGAAGATGATGACGAAAGATTTACAAAAACGTGTGATTTTTGGAGGAATTGCCCTGCTCTTTTTCATTCCAACAGTAATGGTTGGAGGGGTGTTCTTCCAGATTGTGATTGGCTTGATCGCCATGCTAGGGGTTCATGAATTGCTCAAGATGAAGGGGCTTGAGACAGCGACCTTTGAAGGAGCGCTGGCCATGTTGGCGGCCTTCGTCTTGACTTTGCCGATTGAGGACTACCTCCCTTACCTTCCAGCAGATGGCAATATGATTGCCTATGGTTTGGTTGTCTTGATTCTCATGGGGACAACTGTTCTTGCTCAGAATTACAATTATGAAGATGTGGTCTACCCCATTGCGTCTAGCTTTTATGTTGGACTTGGTTTCCATTCCTTAGTAGATGCGCGAATCGCTGGTATTGATAAGGTCTTATTGGCACTCTTTATTGTCTGGGCTACAGATTCAGGTGCTTATCTGGTAGGAAGTCGGTTTGGGAAACGCAAGCTTATGCCTGCGGTTTCTCCTAATAAAACGATTGAAGGCAGTCTTGGGGGAATCTTGTCTGCAGTTGCGGTAACTGTGATCTATATGATCGTGGATCGTTCTGTGGCGGGTGGACATGGTTTTCTTGCGATGATCTTCTTTACCATCCTCTTTAGTATTGCAGGTCAGTTTGGAGATCTGGTAGAGAGTGCGATTAAACGCCACTTCGGTGTGAAAGATTCTGGGAAATTTATTCCAGGACATGGTGGTGTTCTAGACCGCTTTGATAGTTTGATTTTTGTCTTTCCCTTGATGCATTTCTTGGGCTTGTTCTAAGACAGAAGAGATAGAAAGGAAACCACGTATAGAACGATGCAGTTTATTGCCTTTATTGTTATTTTTGGAGTGATCGTTCTCGTTCACGAGTTTGGTCATTTCTATTTTGCAAAAAAATCGGGCATCCTGGTGCGAGAATTCTCGATCGGGATGGGTCCAAAGATCTTTGCCCATATTGGTCAAGATGGAACAGCCTATACGATTCGCATTCTACCTTTAGGTGGCTATGTGCGTATGGCTGGCTGGGGTGAGGACACAACTGAGATTAAAACCGGAACGCCTGTCAGCTTGACGCTAAATGAGGCTGGTAAGGTCGTCCGGATCAATCTTTCAGGAAAGAATCTGGATCAGACAGCCCTTCCCATGAATGTTACCCAGTTTGACTTTGAAGATAAATTAGAAATCACGGGCTTGGTTCTCGATGAGACCAAGACTTATGATGTCGATCATGATGCGACTATTGTTGAGGAAGATGGGACAGAAGTGCGGATTGCGCCGAGAGATGTTCAGTATCAGAATGCCAGCATTTGGGGACGGTTGATCACCAACTTTGCGGGTCCTATGAACAACTTTATCCTCAGTATTGTCGTCTACTCACTTTTAGCCTTTATGCGCGGTGGTGCGATTGACTACTACAGCAACAATGTTCAGGTGGCACCTGATGGGGCGCTGGCTAAGGTCGGTGTCAAAAGCAATGTTCAGATCCTTCAAGTCAACAACGATACCGTTAGCAACTGGGATGAGCTGACAGATGCTGTCGAGAAAGCAACCAAGGACAGCAAGACGGCTCCTGAATTGACCCTGAAAGTCAAAACAGACGGCCAAGAAAAAGAAGTCAAAGTGAAGCCAACCAAGTCAGGGAATCGTTACTATCTGGGTGTGACAAATGGCCTCAAGACAGGATTTGTGGATAAACTGTTGTCTGGTTTTACAGATACCTGGAATACAGCGACACGGATTTTGGGAGCTTTGAAAGATATCATTTTCCACTTTAGTCTCAATAAACTGGGTGGACCGGTTGCTATCTACAATGCCAGCTCACAAGCTGCTCAATTAGGGATTCCGGCAGTCTTATCTCTTATGGCCATGCTCTCTATTAATATTGGGATCTTCAATCTAATCCCGATTCCCGCTTTGGATGGTGGGAAAATCTTGATCAATTTGATCGAGGTCGTCCGGAGAAAGCCACTGAAACAGGAAGTGGAAACCTATATGACGCTTGCAGGTGTAGCTGTAATGGTTATTTTGATGATTGCTGTCACCTGGAATGATATTATGAAATTATTTTTGAAATAGAAAAGGATATTGTCCATGAAACAAAGTAAAATGTTGATTCCAACGCTTCGCGAAATGCCAAGCGATGCCCAAGTCATTAGCCATGCTTTGATGTTGCGTGCAGGCTATGTTCGCCAAGTCTCAGCTGGTGTCTATTCTTATCTGCCACTAGCCAATCGAGTCATTGAAAAAGCAAAAGGCATCATGCGCCAAGAATTCGAAAAAATTGGAGCAGTAGAAATGCTTGCTCCAGCACTTTTGAGTGCGGATCTCTGGCGTGAATCTGGTCGTTACGAAACTTACGGGGAAGACCTCTATAAGTTGAAAAACCGTGAAGGCTCTGACTTTATCTTAGGTCCAACTCACGAAGAAACCTTTACCGCTATTGTGCGCGACTCAGTAAAATCTTACAAACAATTGCCGTTGAATCTCTACCAAATTCAACCAAAATACCGCGATGAAAAACGCCCACGGAACGGTCTTCTGCGGACCCGTGAGTTCATCATGAAAGACGGTTATAGCTTCCATGCTAACTACGATAGCTTGGATGTCACTTATGATGAATACAAGGCAGCTTATGAGCGGATCTTCACCCGCAGTGGCATCGACTACAAAGCCATCATCGGTGATGGTGGTGCCATGGGCGGAAAAGATAGCCAAGAGTTTATGGCTGTTACACCTGCTCGTACAGACTTGGACCGTTGGGTTGTTTTAGACAAATCAGTGGCTTCCTTTGATGAAATTCCAGCAGAAGTCCAAGAAGAAATCAAAGCAGAATTGCTCAAATGGATGGTCTCTGGTGAAGATACCATTGCCTATTCAAGTGAATCAACCTATGCTGCGAACTTAGAAATGGCTACTAACGAATACAAGCCAAGTAACCGTGTTGTAGCAGAAGAAGAAGTGAAACGCGTGGAAACACCAGGTGTCAAATCGATTGATGAAGTAGCTGCATTCTTGAATGTTCCAGAAGAAGCTACTATCAAGACTTTGGTTTACATCGCAGATGGTGAGCCTGTTGTTGCCCTTCTCGTAGGTAATGATCAGCTCAATGAAGTGAAGTTGAAAAACCACCTCGGCGCAGACTTCTTTGAACCTGCAACCGAAGTGGAAGTGAAAGAATTATTAGGAGCTGATTTTGGCTCTCTCGGTCCAGTTGATCTTCCTGAAAATGTTAAGATTATCGCAGACCGCAAGGTCCAAGACAGCCGTAATGCAGTAGTCGGTGCCAATGAAACAGGCTACCACTTGACTGGTGTCAACCCAGGACGTGACTTTACTGCAGAATACGTCGATATCCGTGAAGTTCGTGAAGGCGAAATCTCACCAGATGGGAAAGGGGTCTTGAACTTTGCACGTGGGATCGAAATCGGTCACATTTTCAAACTCGGTACACGCTACTCCGCTAGCATGGGAGCAGATGTCTTGGACGAAAACGGTCGTGCAGTTCCGATCATCATGGGCTGCTACGGAATCGGTGTCAGCCGTCTTCTTTCAGCTGTTATGGAGCAACATGCACGCCTCTTTGTCAATAAGACTCCAAAAGGGGAATACCGTTACGCTTGGGGGATTAACTTCCCTAAAGAATTGGCGCCATTTGATGTGCATTTGATTCCAGTCAATGTCAAGGATGAAGCAAGCCTTGCTTTGACCGATCGGATCGAAGAAGCTTTGGTGAATAAAGGCTACGAAGTCTTGGTGGATGACCGAAATGAACGCGCTGGTGTCAAATTCAGCGATAGTGATTTGATTGGACTTCCAATCCGCGTAACAGTTGGTAAAAAAGCAGCTGAAGGTATCGTAGAAGTGAAAATCAAAGCAACAGGAGATACCATCGAAGTTCATGCGGACAATCTCCTTGAAACCCTTTCAATCTTGAACAAATAAGAAAAAGCTTTCTGAGCTCTCACCAGTGTGGTGATGAAACTCAGGAAGCTCTTTTTATTTTTCTTCTTTGAGGCCTTGATCTTTGAAATAGGTAAAGAGATCTTGAGGTTTGCCATTGAGGTATTTCTTGAACTCAGCTGTTTCTTCCTCCCCTTGATCCCCGTAGATGGAAGCAAACTCATCTTTCTTGATTTTTGAGAAGTCAGCTTGTAAGACCTTGGCATAGGATTGTTTATCTTTCGAAATTTGAATGCGGAAGTTAAGACCAGGCTTGCCATTTAAGCTTTTATAGATATCGCTATGTTCTAATTCTTCTTGGTAGATTTCCTTTAACTCGGAAAGATCCATGTCTTGCAAATCTGAGGAAATGGGTTCAAAACTAAGAAAAGTAAAAGAGACAATTTCATCTTTTTTGTAGCCGATTTGAATTTTGTTTTGATGATGATCACCGAGGTCACTAACAAAGGTCTTGGTTTGGACTTGCTCCTTTTTGTTTTGAGTGGCCTCTTGTTTGGAAGAAGCGGCAGTAGTTCCTTTGCCTTGTTGGCCTTGGCTACAAGCGGTAAGAGCTAGTAGACAGACAGAGGCAAGTAGAAATTTTTTCATATATACTCCTTATAGGTTAATGGTGTTCGATCTTGTATGAAACAAGTTTTGAACAGGTTTCATTATACCATAAAAGTTTTAAAAATGAAAAAATATACAAAAATCTTCGAAATTTGCTTTTAAAAACACCTAAAATCAACAATTTTTATCTATGTGTTGAGTTAATATAAAAGGACAGAGTGTCTTCTTTTCTTTCCGGAAATAATACTAGTTGGAGACTACTGGGGCAAGGAATTCAGAAAATATATTACAGTTTTATGACAAAGTGTTACACAATTGTAACAAAGTTACAATGTTTTATCAGTTAGCCCTCTAAACTTGACATTCTGGCAATATTTCATTAAGATATTTTTAAGTAAATAATACAAAAAGGGAGCAAAAGGTAAAATATACAGTTATCTGGTATTTTACTAATTCGTACTAAAATGTATTGTTTATGAAAAAAATATAAGGGTATCAGCCCAAAAGGAGAAAAATATGGCTCAAATTAAATTAACTCCAGAAGACCTACGTGCTTCAGCACAACGTTATGCACAAGGTTCTCAAGAAATCGATCAAATCCTTACTACTTTGACTCATGAACAACAAGTCATCGACGCAAACTGGGATGGATCTGCATTTGATAGCTTTGAAGCACAATTCAACGAATTGTCTCCAAAAATCAAACAATTCGCTCAATTGTTGGAAGACATCAACGGTCAATTGATCAAAGTTGCTGATATCGTTGAACAAACTGACCAAGATATCGCTGCACAAATCCACTAAGATAGTCTTGGAGGTGATCTTACTTCTTGTAGGTAGATCACCCTTTTGTCTTTTGATATATAGAAAATAGGGGTTAGATTCTTAATTCCTAACCCCTATTTTGTATCTATGAATTAGAAAAAGGAAAAGGTATGGAAGTTAAAAATAAAAAATGGTTAAAATACATCGGTCAGAGCGCGGTTGTGCTCCTTTTGATGGGATCTGTCGTGGGTCTTTATACGACGGTTCAAAAGGACCAAAAGCAAAATGAAGCCAAGACTGTGCAAACGACAGAAAACACCAAGCTCAATATTGCGGTTGTCAATGAAGACAAGGCGGTCAAACTGAATGATAAAGAATACAACCTTGGGGCTAGCTATGTAAAGAATATCGAACGGGATAATTCGCAAAACTGGTCTGTACTCCCTCGTGGAGCCGCTGAGTCAGGGCTTGCAGATGGCAAGTACCAATTGATGATTGTCATTCCAAGTGACTTCTCAGAGAAGGTCTTGGAAGTGAACGCGGTTAATGCAGAGAAGACCACGGTGACGTATAAGGTCAATGCGGCTGGAAATTCTCAGGTTGAAAACGAGGCCAATAAAGTCGCTAAAGATATTGTTTCAGACTTGAATAGCCAGTTGGTTGATATGTATATGGTTAGCATTTTGAGCAACCTTTATACAGCTCAGAAGAACGTGGAAACAAGTAACAAAATCCAATCGACCAACATTGGTTCATACCGGAGTAACTTATTGGATTCAGCTTTAGATTCGAAGAATATCTTTCCAAGTCTCTATAGCTTGTCTACGTCATCTGTTGAGTCGAATAATGCCTTGAAGACAGTCCTTGAGTCTTATACACAGGCTTTTGATCAATTGACCCAATCTCAGGATCAGTACGGTCAAAACTTCGACACATTGATCAAGCAACGCTCTGAGGATAAGATCAGCCATGAAGAGTTCATGAATCAGCTGATGTCCATGAACCAGTCCGTTGTCAGTGAAAAGACCCAAGAGTTGTATAAGAATCTACAACAAAACCAAGAAGCAATTACCAAACAATTGAGTCAACCAACTGAAACAGAAGGAGATGCTTCAGGTACCAAGACCTATGCAGGCTTGACAAAAGATGTGAATGATCGTGTGGCAGACCTCGAAAAAGGGATCAAGGCAGAACGCGACAAATTAGATGAACACGAAAAGAACATCGAGTCTTCTGTAAAAGAGAAGATCCTTGACTACTATGGTCTAAAAGAAGGAGACAAAGTCACTCTTCGTACCTTGCTTGGAAAGCCAAAAATCGAAACTATCAGCAAGGCTCGAGATAAAGCGGATGATGACATTCGTCAAGCAATTGAAAAACTTCCGTCTTTAGATCCTGCTAGTCTGAATTTGAATAAGTATGGAAATCTCAACGCAGCGATTGATTTTGATAGTGCTTTTGCTGGAACGAAGGCGCAAGCAAAAGGAAATGCCGATGAATTAAAACGATTGGCTGCAGAAGTGGATGCTAAATTAACGGCAGTTGCGAATGTTCTCAATGCTAAATCTGGAAAACAAAAAGTTAGCATTCAAGTACCTGCAGGAGTTAAGGTTGATACCTGGACCTATGATGGACAGACTTATGCAGGCAGTGGTGAGCAGGAAGTCGAACTGAAAGATGGCAAACAAATTCAAATTCACCTTGTTGAAGATGGAGGAGCTATGCCAAGCGCGATTGATGTTGAAGTCCTTGTGAATGGAGTTTCTTCAACCAGTGTGACTGTATCTGCAGAAGACTTGAAAACAGCTGTCGCTAACTATGCATCGAAAGCCAGTGAAATTGCTTTGGATTATCAACGCGCAGGGGCTTTGATCGATGCCTACTATCCAGAAGATGACAACCATGTTCGTCATTCACTCTATGATCCAATCGAAGATATGGATTTGACAAACGCTTTGGTCGACATCGTGAAGGCTGCTGTTTCAAGTAACATAAAGGACTTCCGTAAGAGTATTGAAACGGATGAATCTGGGGATGCAACGAAGAGTGTGAAAGCCCAGTTAGATGGTACCCTTAAACAGTTGCAAGACTTGGGACCACAATTGCAGGCAAATCTTCAAGCAATCGAAAACACCAACAAGGATCTAACCCAAAATATCAACGATCAATTGAAGCAGTATGCAGACCTTCAAAGACGCCTAGAAGAGATCTCAAAAGCGCAGGAAACAGTGACACAGGCTCAAACCAAGACCGATGCAGATTTGTCAGCCCTTGGTTCTGAATACACGTCATTATTGAGCTCGACAGAAGGCGTTAAGAGCTCATCTCGTAGCAATGTAGAAGCTGCTAACTCTACCAATGAAATCTTTAGTCAATTGAACAAAGAATTGGAAAAAGCCCAAGGCAATACAGAGAAATTGTCTAGCAATGCGGAAAGTTTGATGGGTGAATTCGACAAGGAATTGTCTGAAAACGGGAACTTCGTCGAAGCCTTCCGTAAGGTCTTCAACAATGCCTATGAAAACGGAGTGCCGAATGAAGTCTTGCTTGACTTCTTGTCAAATCCAGTTGCAGAGAAATCGTCTTCTGTGAAAGCGACCATCAACGTCTACCGTCCATTTATCTGGATCTTTATGTTGGAAGTCTTGAGCCTCTTTACAGCTTATCTCTTTGCGACTCAGCCAATCATCCGTAAGGTGAAAGATCGCTTCAAATTAAATCGCTTGCAAGAATCAGATCTCTTGTCTGTCGGTGTCCTTGTGGGACTTTCTCTCATCCTTGGACTGGTGATCGGAATGATTTCAAGTATTCAACTCTCTGTTGGTCGTGAATATGTACCTTCATGGGTATTCTTAGCGGTTCTAGCAAGCTTTGTCTTGGTACAACTGCAATACCTTCTCTTGAAACACTTCCGTGTGATTGGAATGGGACTGGCCTTCTTCATGTTGATCAGCTATGTCTACCTATCAAGCGCGATCGGAACGACCGCGACCTTGTCAGGCCTTCCAGCACTGGTGAAAAATGTCAACCTCCTTTCTATTTTGGAAGGACAGTTTGCGGGTTACTTTGATGGACAAACAGCCGGTATCGGCGTCTTCTTCGGATTGTTGGTCTTCTTCGGACTTTTGGCAGTTGCCAATATCTTCATTCCAAAGAAGTTTACTCAAACAAAGGAAATTGAATCAAGCTTATGAAAAAAATGATGTATCTTCTCTTTGTCTTTAGTCTCTTACCAGTAGCTGTTGTTTCTGCAGATGATTTTATTGATAATCGTCTGCAGGTCAACAACTCACGTCTTGAGACAGAGCAGGAAAAGACACTTGGGGGCCAATTGGATGCGACTGAGTCTCTTTTCAATGAGAAGGATCAGAAAAAATTAGCAGATGAAAAACGCAAGCAAGAGAAACAATTGACCGATTCTGACGGCCAGTTGTTTTCTGCTATAAAGGGAAAGAAAAAAACGGGGCCTGAAGCGGACCTGTTCCAGCCTGAAAATCAAAAATTATCTAAATTCGAGTCCAATGTGGAGGATAATTCGGCCAGTTTATCGGATTTTATTCCAGCCTTGCAAATGCTGGCTTGGAGTGCCCTTCTCTTTGGGATTGCTGGCTATATTTCCTATCGAATCTATAGAAAAGAGGCCTAAATGGACCAACATATCAATGTCACCTTCCGTATGAATGGTGCAAGCCATGACCTCCGAATCCCAACACGGATGGAGGTGCGACGCTTGATTCGGGAATTGGATCAGATCTTTGGGTCTGCCATGGAGCCTAGAAGCAAGTATCAGTTGCACGTGGTAAATAAAGGCATCTTGCTGGATGAAGGCAAGGTGGTACAAGAGTATCCGATCACGAGTGGTGATCTGATCGAGATTGAGGAGTGGTAAGGTGAAAGAAGAACAATTTACACTGGAAGAACAAGTCTTCCGTTTTGAAAAAGAAGAAACGAGCTGGCGGCTGGACCTCAAGCGTTCAGAAGTGGATAGCCAGGATTTACGCAATTTATGGATTTTGGATCTCCATCATCCCTTGTTTTTAGAGCAAAGCATGACAGCGGATCAAGACCAGATTCATCTGACCTATCAGACAGATGCGCTGGGCTTGAGTGCAGAAGAAATCCAGGCATTACCGGTTTCAGACCGTTTGCGTCTAGCCATTAATGTCTTAGATTTGGCGCCAGCCTTGGAGCTTCCGGTGACCTTTATGTTGCATCCCATCAATTTGTTTGTGACCAAGGACGCGCAAGTCAAGATCGCTTATCGCGGGGTGCCGGGAATGATGGTGCCACGCAAGTGGGATCAGGTTGAATTCTTGCGGCAGGCCAAGTGCTATGCGGTCACTCTTTTTGGGGACTGGGATTTCATGGAGCTCTATCAAGGCACACTTGAATTAGAAGATCTACCTGATTTCTTGGTGGAAATCCGTGATGCCGCTAGCTTAGAAGAGATGAAAGCTCTCTTAGAGAAAGCCTACCAAGAACGCAAGGAAGAGGAAGAAAAGACCTTGACCTTGGTTTCAAGCCGTCAACACCGAATCTTTAAGTTGGCAACAGTATGGCTTTCAGCTGTAGTGGCCCTCTTACTCTTGCCCTTGATCTATTTAGTCTTTTTCCAAGCACCCTTTAAAGAAAAGTTGCTTCAAGCGGATACAGCCTATCTCAAGGTAGACTACACTGGTGTGATCGATGAGTTGGAGGGAGTAGCTCCAAGCAGTCTTCCAACGACACAGAAATATGAGTTGGCAACGTCTTATTTGCAAGGCTTGAATTTCTCAGAGGACCAAAAAAAGGTCATCCTTAACAATGTTACGCTCAAGTCAGATAGCCTCTATCTCCACTACTGGATCTATATCGGCCGTCATGACTTTACCCAAGCGCTGGATACGGCCAAGCGGATCGACGATTCAGACTTGATCATCTATGCCCTTCGTAAAGAAATCAAGGCGACACGTGATAGCGAAAAACTCTCTGGTGAACAGCGCGAGAAGAAACTCTCTGAGCTAGAGGGCGAATACAAGAAATACTGGGATGCCCGCTCTAAACTCTTGGAAGCAGAGACAGATGAAACCAAAGCTTCCACTAGCAGCTCAACAACGGCTTCGTCTACAGAAAGTTCCTCAACAGAAAGCTCGTCTTCTACAACTGCAAGCTCGACTGAGTCTAGCGAACACAAGGAGTAGTCTATGAAAAAACGTATCATACTCTATAAAAAAGGTTTTCGCTATGAGCTAGCGCTAGAAGAGGGAAAGACAGCCACCGTATCGAATCAAGAAACAGCTCAGTTGACCCTGGCTTCGCAAGAAAATCCCCTTCATTTCCAATGGAGTCAAGGGGAAATCTTCTACCAGTATGGGGAAGACAAGGGCGTGCTTGAAAATAGCAAGATCCTTGGAGATGTAGTCTGCTACTTGGCGGCAGGAGAAGTCCATACCTATGAACTGCTAGATAAGGAAGAGATTCTCGTAGCAGATGAAAAGGGTGCGGATGTGCGCTTGCATTATCCCGTGCGCTTTCTCCTTGTGAAAAAAGAGCAGACTTGGACTTGCCAGCTCTTATCTGGAAAACTCTACCATAACCATAAACTTGTCAGTGAAGCGACTTTTCCACTGGCTTTTGGGGATGAGCTTGCCATTGGAGATGTGACCTTTAAGCTCTATCCGGAAGAATTTGGCGTGGAAGGGACTGTCGAAGTAAGTCCTTATCTGGTGCCGCGTTTGCATTCACGCTATGACTTCTACAAGGACTATCCAGAGTACCACCGGTCTCCGAGGATCATTTACCGGAGTTCAGAAGACAAGATCTTGATCAATCCTCCGGGAGCGGAGCCTCAAAAGCCATCAGATGAACTCTTGAAGTTGATCATGCCACCCCTCATCATGGTTGGGGTGACCCTCTTGATTACCATTTTCCAACCGCGGGGTCTCTATATCATCGCAACGGTATCCATGTCTGTGGTCAGTGTGATCTTTTCGGTCCAAGGATTCTTCAAGAATCGTAAGCAATACAAAGAAGACAAGAAAGAGCGCGTGGAACTCTACCATCTCTATCTCAAGGATAAGGCTAAGGATTTGGAACAGCTGTCTCGGAAGCAGCGAGAAGGCATGTTTTACCATTTCCCAGCGATCGAGGACTTGACCAAGATGGTCAAACGCTATGACTCACGGATCTACGAAAAAACACCGCTTCATTTTGACTTTTTGGCCTATCGCTTGGGCTTGGGTAAGGTTCCAACCAGCTATGAGCTCAAATATGGTCAGGAAGAGCGTAGTGGGAAGAAAGATGCCTTGGAAGAAGAAGGCTATGCCCTGTTCCAAGCTCATCAAAAGATCGACAATCTTCCGATTGTAGCCAGTCTTAATCGGGGTCCTGTAGGGTATGTCGGTCCTCGCCCTATCGTGCTAGAACAGCTGCAACTCCTCGTTGCCCAATTGGCTGTCTTTCACTCTTACCATGATTTGACTATTATTCCGATCATTCCAGAAGAAGAAAAAGAAAGCTGGGATTGGATGCGCTGGTTGCCTCATGCGACCCTACAAGACATGAATGTCCGTAGTTTTGTCTACAATCAGCGGACACGCGATCAGGTCTTAAACAGTCTCAACCAGATCCTCAAGCTCCGCAAGGCGCAAAAAGAGGAAGAAAAAGCCAATGATACCAAGATTTTCCACCCTCACTATGTGGTGCTCATCACCGATGAAACCTTGATTTTGGATCATGTCATCATGGAGTTCTTCCGTGAGGATCCGACAGAGCTCGGTTGCTCCATCATCTACGTGGCAGACGTGCTCTCATCTCTTTCTGAAAATATCCAAACGGTTATCTCTATCAAGGACCGCAACCAAGGGCAATTGCTCTTGCAAGAAGGGGTTCTTCGGGAGCTCGACTTCCAATTGGACCACTTCCCTGAAGGTTATGACAAGGAAGCCATCTCGCGTGGCCTTGCCCCACTCAAGCATATCCAACAGCTCAAGAGCTCAATTCCAGACTCGGTGACCTTCCTTGAAATGTACCAGGCGGAAACATTCAATGATCTTAAGGTCTTGAGTCGTTGGGAGAGCCATGCTCCTTACCAAAGTTTGGCCGTGCCGATCGGTCTGCGCGGTAAGGACGATTTTGTCTATCTCAATCTCCATGAAAAAGCTCATGGACCCCACGGTTTGATCGCAGGGACAACCGGTTCTGGTAAGTCTGAGACCATTCAGTCTTATATCCTGAGCCTTGCTGTCAACTTCCACCCCCACGATGTGGCTTTCCTCCTCATCGACTACAAGGGTGGGGGAATGGCCAACCTCTTCAAGGATCTGCCTCACTTGCTTGGAACCATTACCAACTTGGATGGTGCCCAGTCCATGCGGGCCCTAGCCTCTATCAATGCGGAGATCCATCGTCGGGAGCGTCTCTTTGGTCAATATGGGGTTAACCATATCAACCAATACCAAAAGAAATTTAAACTCGGTGAAGCGACAGAACCGCTGCCTCACCTCTTCTTGATCAGTGATGAGTTCGCCGAACTCAAGGTCAACCAACCAGACTTCATCAAGGAGTTGGTCTCTATCGCGCGTGTCGGGCGTTCCCTCGGGGTACACTTGATCCTTGCAACGCAAAAACCTTCTGGAGTCGTGGATGACCAGATCTGGTCCAACTCCCGCTTCAAGCTAGCCCTCAAGGTGGCAGATCGTGGAGACTCCATGGAGATGCTGCGGACGGCAGATGCGGCTGAGATCACCCAGACCGGTCGTGCCTACCTCCAAGTGGGAAACAACGAAGTCTATGAACTCTTCCAAACCGCTTGGTCAGGAGCAGACTACCAGCCTGAGAAGGACCAGCTAGGGATCGAAGACCATACCATCTACTTGATCAATGAACTAGGCCAATACGAAGTCCTCAACCAAGACCTCTCTGGTCTGGATATGGCAGAAGAAATCAAGGAAGTGCCAACAGAGCTGGATGTCATCGTGCAAGAAATCAACCACTTGCACCAACAAGAAGGCATCGCAGCCGTGGCCCAACCATGGTTGCCACCGCTCAAAGAGCGGATCACACTGGATGAGTTGGACAAGGTCGTGCCAATCGAGGCTTGGCAAAAACGGACAGCTCCAAGCGTCCTGATCGGGGTCGCCGATATCCCGCAAGCGCAAAAGCAAGAAGCTGTTGCTATTGATCTGTCAAAAGATGGGAATATCCTCCTTTACGGAAGTCCAGGTACAGGAAAGACCACTTTCCTTCAGACAGCCGCAATGGATCTAGCTCGCAAGCAGAGCCCAGAAAATCTGACCATGTACCTGCTGGATTTCGGAACCAATGGTCTAGCACCATTGAGCCAATTGCCACATGTGGCTGATAGTCTCTTGCTCGATCAGACGGAGAAAATCCAGAAATTCATCCGGATTATCAACCGCGAGTTGGATCGTCGCAAGAAGCTCCTCTCTGAGCATGGTGTCGGCACTATCGCCCTCTACCGTGAAGTAACCGGTAAGCAAGAGCCTACTATGGTTATCCTCATGGACAGCTATGAGTCTATGAAGGACGAGCCTTATGAGACAGACCTCTTCAAGCTCTTCATGCGGATCTCTCGTGAAGGTCTCAGCATCGGTGTGCACTTGATCATCACAGCTAGCCGTCAGAATAACCTACGGGCTCAGCTCTATTCAAACTTCAAGCACCAGCTGACCTTGCCACAAAATGATATCTCTGAAATCCGCGGTATCGTGGGAGCAACTCCACTGGCGTCTACGATGGAAGACATCAAGGGACGGGCCCTCATGAAGCGTGATGAAGTCGATGTCGTTCAGTTCGCCCTACCAGTCGCAGGAGACAATGATATCCAAATCATCAACAATCTCCGCGACCAAGTCCAAAGTCTCAAAGAAATGTGGACAGGCCACACACCAGCAGGCATCCCAATGGTGCCAGATGAGTTGACAGAAGCATCCTTCTACGGACGTGAGGATGTAGCAGCCTTGCTGGATGAAGGAAAAGTGCCACTCGGATTGGATCTGGAAAATGTTCAACCATTAAGTTGGGATTTAATTAAAGGAAATCTTTTATATATTTTTGAACAAGAATGGCAAAAGCTTAATATTATCAACACTATGTTGTTAAGTTTCGAAAAACTCCATTTCGACTCTATTCTTTTGACAACTTCGAAATCTCAAAAACAATCTCGTATCTCAAATGAAATAGATTCGCCTTTGGGAAGGAAAAATGCCATAGAAGAAATGTATGATTTAGTCAGTGAAAATATTGATTTAGATGAAGTGCTTCCTAAACCAATGGTAATAATTTGGGATGGAATTGGAGACTTGATTCAGGAGAATGAGGTATTGTCTGATAAAATACTATATATCATGACAAACGGACCTAAAGTTAAGGTATATAGCTTCATCACAACTCTCCCTATGTTATCTAATAGTCTAAATGTTGTTTCGAAATTTATTAAGCAACTAAAATATGCTGTTGTTGAAATGCGATTGAATGATCAGAAAATCATAAGTGTGTCGAATGTGAAATATTCGGAACCTACTTTGAAAAAATCAGTTGCTTATATGGTCGATGGAAATCATTATCAAACTATGAAATTAGTGAAAGGAGTAGAATAATGTCAAAAAAATACGATGTTTTAATCCAACCTTTTGATTATGATAAAGATAGAATCTATATAACATTCGGTTATAATTTTGGTTTTACTTTACAAGAGTATCAAATAGATAATGAGATTTATCGAGTTAATCCAGCTTCTATTTTATTTTTGGCAAATATCAAGAAACAATTTGCTCAGGAAATATTAGGAAAAAATATTGAGATTTCAGTTAATCCAGGTAATACTACAATTTCGTTTGTTAGCAATTCAAAGAAAATTGAAGAAGATATAAAAAAATTGAATCAGTTTTTGTTGTACAATCCTAATGAAGTGTTCGAAAAGAATAAAAAAGAGTTTGTAGAAGAATATTTAACGAAAGAAAATGATTTTCCTGATATCTTTAACTTATCTATATTAGAATTTCTTGGACAAAATAAACGCTTCTCAAGATATAATCTATTTAATCAAATTCAAAAAATTACATCAGAGGATGTTAGATTTGTCCAAGAAATACTTTTTCAAGGTATGGAATCTAAAGTATTCATTTTAGGAAATGTAGAAGAGAATGTCATACAAATGTTTGAGAAAGAAATCTCTATATCACATAATCCATATCGCCCCGAGTCAATAATTTTTCCCCTGGCCCCTGATGATATAGTTCCTAAGAAAATAGTGGTTAAAGAGAGAGGTAAGAGAGGGTTATTAATCCATTCGAATCCAAATTTTTTTGAAGAAAAGAATGAATTATTATATACATCAGAGGATGTTTTTCTGACTTATCAGATTTTAACAGAACATTATAAAAAATTTCAGCCCATATTAGCTATTGATGGTGCTGATATGGGTATGTATATTCCTGAGATAAATAAAATTGAACGACATATGTTTAATGATGAAATTTTAACTAAATATATCGAGCAAATCAGGCGACAAAATAATTATTTACTGGAGGAAAAACCGAAGGTTTATACAAATTTATTCGTTGTATTATGGTTGTCTGGGGTTAATTATCTTGAATATAACAAATCGATAATAACTAAATCATTAGAAACGATTAGGAATAACTTTTTGATTGTTTTAGATGAGAGTTTATTTTGTACAGTAAATTGTAAGTAAAGGAGAAAATAATGGCAGATCAAATCCTAATTGTTCCAGAAGGTTTTCAGACAGAAATAGATGCACTAACAAAATCAAAAGATAGTGTTTTGGATGAAATATTGAAGATTGAGACAGACGGTCTTGAATTAGAAACTATTACTCAATTGAAAGATATTGTAACTAATTTTAATAATGTGATTAAGTCATACAAAAAATTACTAGCCCAAGATGTTAAGAATCTGGAAGTAATTAGATCCGAATGGATGGCTGTGGATTCTACCATTGCCACTCATGGAGAAGGGCTGACAAGTAGTAAATAAATTTGAGAACAATTAAAAAATTTTGTAGTATTGGAAAGGGAAAATATGAAACTGGATAATTCAAAATTAAGTGCAATTGATACTACCGGAAGTACAGCCTATACGAACCTAGAAACTCAGTTATATAATGTTGAGAAAACTCTAACTGTTCTGACGAATTCCTTGAATTTTAAAGGTACAGGTGCGGAACAGTATAAGTCATTTATGCAGGAAAATTCGGTAAATGCAACCTATGTTTTATTACAGGTTGGGAAAGATGTAAAGGAATACATTGAAAAAATAAAAAAAGGATTTCTTGAATTCGAATCAAATGAGTCTGGTAAGGTATCAAGTTCACGAGTAGATGATGTGAAAAAATCACTTGGAAATATTTCTAAAGCTGTCACTAGTGATATAGATGATCTTGCAAGTAACGAAGAAAAAGCAGCAGAATATATTTCTGTTTCTCCAACTAATACAAGTAAACTGACTGATGGATTTACTACCTTAGATACAAATTTAGAAACAGTTAATAAAGATTTTAAGACAAAAGATGATGAGTTATCTAAAGGTGCGGAAAGTATCTTGACATCCATTAGTAAATTGGATACAATGATCACAAATATTTTAAATAATTATGTCACATCTAGCGGTAAATACAATAATGCAAAATTTAAAGAATTGAAACAAGAAGAATGGTATATAAAAGGGAACGGCTCTATACTTGATAATAAACGAAAACAAGATCCGTATTCATATAATACAGCATATTATTCAGTTTTAGAAGGCCAGATGGCAAAAGGTTGGGGCAAAGATTATTATGGGTATATCGGTGGTAGTTTATTAAAAAATGATGGATCGATTATCGTAGAAAATGGGATGACAAAATTCTATTCTAATGTAAAAGTCTTGTCTAGTAATGTAGAATTAAAACTTGGTCCATTTTTTAAGGGAACGGGTGAAATAAACGCTGCCCAGCTACAAAATGAATTTGGATTTGGTACTGGTGGTCTTTATTTGAAATCTAAAGGTGAGGTTGCAAGTGCGAAAGGACGTGTAAGTACTCTTTTTGATACGGTTTATTTAGAAGGTAAAACTAGTGCAGCTTCATATACTGTTGACTTAGATGCCTATATTACATCTGATAAATCAGAATTTGGCTTTGATATTGATGGATCAGGTCCATCTACTTCAGCTGAAATAGGATTTGAGCTATTTCACTACAAAGCAACTGATGAAAATGGAGAAAAAGTTGGGAAAAACTTACTTGCAATGTCTGTTACTCCTGAAGCTTCTGAAGGAGGCTCACTTACACTAAAAGTCAAAGAAGAAAGAGCATATGATAGTTTCTTAGGTGATGAAAATTGGGATGTCCGTACTATAAATTTAAAGGCTGGAGCCAAAGCATTTTTAGGTATAAATGCGGATGTTACTATTCCTTATATTTGGCCGGATGGATTTTTCAGATGGATTGGAAGAGGTTTTAAATGAGAATAAATAAAATATTATTATTGATGGTTACTTCATTCTTTTTAGTAGCGTGTTCAGGGGAAAATGTATCATCAAATAAAAATGTAGGAAACGAAAATAAAGGAGGACAGACATTGAAATTTATAGTAGCACCACAGTATGAAGGAAAAGAATCTAATTTAATTGAATTAGGTAAAAAATTAACGAAGGAACATCCAGATCTTGGAAATCAAGGAAGCCTATCGATCAACTATACTGGCGCAACTTTCTCATCAAATCAACAAGAATATGCCGTTTTTCTATTGATTA
>NZ_KV811500.1:143718-153851 GCF_001813105.1 Streptococcus sp. HMSC072C09
ATCAACAAGAATATGCCGTTTTTCTATTGATTAATAAAGCTGGATTTCAAATTGATAAGGATTTTGAATTTTCATTGAGTTGGAAATATGATGGGCAATTCATTTATCAACATCAACGGATTGGCTATAAAATTAGTGACAGTGGAGTATTGCCGGATCAATCTGCTACGATTTTGACCTTGCCAATATCCAGCGAGCAAAAACAAATTGTCGAGACCATGACACAAGAAGAAAAGATGTCATTAGAGATGTCGGATTTAAAAGTAAAGAAGTAGGTTAAAAAATGCCATTATATATTATATTTCTTTTTGCAATAGGGGGCGGGTCGATCTATTTCCTAACTGCTTTCTTCATTTACTCCTACATTTCTAAGCGTTTTGCAAGAAGGAAAAATCTATCAACAGAACGGGTTGATGGCATTGTTGTTGGCTATGCATACGCAAAACAAGTGATTCCACCCATTGTAGAATATATTGTTGATGGAATAGCTTATAAGAGGCAATTGGAATACCGTTGGACCGTAGTGAAATCGGCTCCTTGGATGAGTCGAAAGGCGGTAGCTGATACACCGGATCTTTTGGGTGAAAATTTAGTGATTTCTAGAAACTCAATTGTCTCTTACACAAACGTTTTAAAAGAAGCATTTCCTAAAGGATCCACCATGACCGTCTGGTATAATCCTCAAAATCCAAAAGAGTCTTATGTTGAACGTTTTTGTAATAAAGATAAACTGTATAAAAAGTTAGCTCTTCTCTTTCTCATTCTCTACATCGTTTATATGATCGTTTTTGTGACACTTACTATTTTATCTATAATATACAATTGGAAAGCAAATTAAGGAGGGATCATGTCAAAATCTAGTCAACAAGCTGCAATTCGATCACAGATTAGTGCAGCACAATCAAAAAAAGAAGAATATTTGAAGAAAGCTCGAGAAGTAAAAAAAATCTATGAAGAATTAAGAACTATCAAGGGTGAATTTGTAAAACAGAAAAAATCTTTGGATACTAAGAAAAACGAACATGATGATTCATGGACGGGTAATCTTCATAGTACAAAATTTGTTACTCCAGCAGAAGATCTAATTGAGAATTTTGATTCTAGTATTAAAGCGATGAATGAAAATATAGATAAGTTGCTTAATAAAATAAACGAGTATGAAAATAAAGCGATGGAACAAGATGGATTTATTGGTCAATTAGGTATATTATTGAATAATATTAGTGGATGGTTTGAAAGTTTTGTTAATTAATACGCTATATTTCTGAAGTTTATTACTAGAGTTGAATTTAAAAGGCTTTTTATCAACTGTGGATGATTGATGAAAAGTTACAACTAAGAAAGAAATAACTGATTCTTTCTCAGATTGAAGAAAAAAGCCATTTTGGATAATTTTCTTCAATCTTTTTATATTCTAAGCAATAAAAATTTATCCCTTACCAGAAAGATTTTCCCTTAGAATATAGTGTATTTTAAGGGAAAAATTATCAATTTAAGTAGAAAGACTATGATTAATTTCTAGGTATTGTGTACCGATCATAGTTTTTCTATATTATCTTTTGTTAATTTTGTGAAACGAAATCCCCCTCAACTCTCTCCACCCAGTGACTAACTTGATCTTCAAACTAAATTTCGATAAGATAGTAAGGGATGAAGTATAAATGATGGATAAGGAGTGACCGATGTCTAAAGAAACTTATTTACAGCTGAAGAAAGAATTTTGGATGCGTTTTGCTTTTAATGTGGGGATTGCAGGGATCGGTCTTGTGTTATTGATCGTTATGATCTTCAATCAATCGCGCTATATTCCCTACTTGCTTGTGGTTATGGGGATGATTTCCTTAATGAACCAAGTCTTGGTCATGCCGACCAAGGCTAAGAAAGATGCCTTTGAGAAAGAGCATCCGGAGTGGAAGGAGGTGTCGGTCAAAGGCGTCAAGGTTGACTCTCAGGAACAGTCAAAACGCTATGGGGTGAGTCTGATCGCTTTGATCGTGGTCATCGGTTCTTTCTTTGCTATGTATCGTCCGACCCTCCAAGCGCAAAAAGAGCAAGAGGAGAAAGTGGAAATCCGGCAGAAGTTGCAGCCTGCTATGGAGAATATCCAAAAGCAAGAACAAAGCTCAAGAGAAGCGGTCCAGTCTCAGATGAAGGACCTACTTCGGACACCAAGTTCAGCTCAGAAACAGAGGCAACAAGTGGGGAATGATCAGGATTGCCTGCTGTTGACCAATCATTGAGAAATCACTGTCCTATCGGTGATTTTTTTGTCTTCACTTCTCCCTCGAATTAATCCTTAAATTGTGATAAAATAAGGGTTACGAATGTTTTTGAATGGTTTGTTTTGCATAGAAATCGGGCTACTCAAAAGCGAGCAAAAGAATCAAGATCAAGGGAGAAACAATGTCCAACACCTTTGAAATTTTAATGGATCAGCTGGATATGCCGCTGGAGATGCGATCTTCCAGTGCCTTTTTGCATGCGGAGATTCAAGAAGTCGTGGTGCATAAGGTCAGCCGGGTCTGGGAGTTCCGCTTTGCCTTTGCGGAAGTCTTGCCGATTGCTTTGTTTAAGGAATTGCGCCAGCGCTTGAAGGACGAATTTTCAAAGACGGGAAACCAAGCGACCTTTACCATCCAAGTGGCGAATCCGGACTTTTCTGAGGATTTGTTGCAGGCCTACTACCGGGAGGTCTTTGAGGATGGACCTTGCGCGAGTCAAGGCTTTAAGGGGCTTTACCAAGACTTGCAGGTGCGCGCGGAAGGTCAGGAATTGATCATCTCAGGGCCTTCTTCGGTCGATACAGAGCATTTTCGTAAGAATCATTTGCCTAACCTTGCCAAACAGTTGGAAGCCTTTGGTTTTCCGCATTTCACCTGTCGGGTGGAGTCTGATGAGGAGTTGACAGAGCAAGAAGTAGCGCGCTTTGAAGAGGAAAATGAAAAGATCTTCCAAGCAGCCAATGAGGAGACTTTGCGGGCTATGGAATCCTTGGCTCAGATGGCTCCGCCACCAGCAGTCGAAGAAAAGCCGGTCTTTGACTTCAAGGCTAAGAAAGCGGCAGCTAAACCTAAGCTAGACAAGGCCGAGATCACTCCGATGATCGAGATTACGACAGAAGAGAACCGGATTGTCTTTGAGGGTGTGGTCTTTGACGTGGAGCACAAGGTGACGCGGACTGGTCGGGTCCTGATCAGCTTTAAGATGACCGACTATACCTCGAGTTTTTCCCTTCAGAAATGGGTTAAAAATGAGGAAGAAGCCCAGAAGTTTGACATGATCAAGAAGAACAGCTGGCTACGGGTGCGGGGAAATATCGAAATGAACAATTTCACGCGTGACTTAACTATGAATGTCCAAGACATCCAGGAAGTCGTCCATTATACCCGCAAGGACCTGATGCCAGAAGGCGAGCGCCGGGTGGAATTCCACGCCCATACCAATATGTCGACCATGGATGCCCTGCCGGAAGTCGAAGAGCTGGTTGCCAAGGCAGCTGAGTGGGGCCACAAGGCTGTAGCCATCACCGACCATGGCAATGTGCAGAGCTTCCCGCATGGTTTTAAAGCAGCCAAGAAGGCTGGGATCCAGCTGATCTATGGGATGGAAGCCAATATCGTAGAGGACAAGGTGCCGATCACCTATAACGAGGTGGATCTAGACCTCAATGAAGCGACTTATGTGGTCTTTGACGTGGAAACGACAGGACTTTCAGCCATCTACAATGACTTGATCCAGGTCGCCGCTTCTAAGATGTACAAGGGCAATGTCATTGAGGAGTTTGACGAGTTTATTGACCCGGGCCATCCTTTGTCGGCTTTTACGACCCAATTGACAGGGATCACCAACGAGCATGTCCGTGGGGCCAAGCCCTTGGTACAGGTCTTGAAGGAATTTCAGGCTTTCTGTGAGGGAACGGTTCTTGTCGCCCACAATGCCACCTTTGACGTGGGCTTCATGAATGCTAACTATGAGCGTCATGGCTTACCAAAGATTACCCAACCAGTCATCGATACCCTGGAATTTGCCCGTAACCTCTACCCAGATTTTAAACGGCATGGCTTGGGACCTTTGACCAAGCGGTTTGGGGTCGCTTTGGAGCACCACCACATGGCCAACTACGATGCGGAAGCAACGGGGCGCCTGCTCTTTATCTTTATCAAAGAAGTCGCTGAAAAGCATGGGGTGACCAATCTCAAGGATTTGAATATCGATTTGATCGATGAGAATTCTTATAAGAAGGCCCGGGTCAAGCATGCGACTCTCTATGTCAAGAACCAGACCGGACTTAAGAATATGTTTAAACTGGTCTCGCTTTCTGGGACCAAGTATTTCGAAGGAGTCCCACGGATTCCCAAGACTGTGCTGGATGCCCACCGCGAAGGCTTGATCCTTGGATCGGCCTGCTCAGAAGGGGAAGTCTTTGATGCGGTCATGTCACAAGGCGTGGATGCGGCGGTCGAAGTGGCCAAGTACTACGACTTTATTGAGGTCATGCCACCGGCTATCTATGCACCTCTCATTGCCAAGGAGCAGGTCAAGGACATGGACGAGCTCCAGACCATTATCAAGAGCTTGATTGAGGTGGGAGATCGCCTCGGCAAACCCGTTCTTGCGACAGGAAATGTCCATTATCTGGAGCCAGAAGATGAAATCTATCGGGAGATCATTGTCCGCAGTCTCGGTCAAGGGGCTATGATCAACCGGACCATCGGGCATGGAGAAGATGCCCAGCCAGCGCCACTTCCTAAAGCGCATTTCAGAACCACCAATGAAATGCTGGATGAATTTGCCTTTCTAGGAGAAGACTTGGCGCGAAAATTGGTCATTGAAAATACCAACGCACTGGCAGAAATCTTTGAACCCGTTGAAGTGGTCAAGGGTGACCTCTATACGCCTTTTATCGACAAGGCCGAAGAGACAGTTGCGGAATTGACCTATAAGCGAGCCTTTGAGATCTATGGTAATCCGCTCCCTGATATTGTCGATTTGCGGATTGAAAAGGAATTAACCTCTATCCTGGGGAATGGCTTTGCCGTGATTTATCTGGCTTCACAGATGCTGGTGCACCGTTCCAATGAGCGGGGCTACCTGGTTGGATCGCGTGGATCCGTTGGGTCCAGCTTTGTCGCGACCATGATCGGGATTACCGAGGTTAATCCGCTCTCGCCTCACTATGTCTGTGGTCAGTGCCAGTACAGTGAGTTTATCACGGATGGTTCTTACGGTTCCGGCTTTGATATGCCTAATAAGGACTGCCCAAACTGTGGTCACAAGCTCAGCAAAAATGGACAGGATATTCCCTTTGAAACCTTCCTTGGTTTCGATGGAGACAAGGTACCCGATATCGATTTGAACTTCTCAGGGGAGGACCAGCCGAGTGCCCACTTGGATGTCCGGGATATCTTTGGGGAAGAATATGCCTTCCGGGCAGGAACGGTTGGTACTGTGGCTGCTAAGACGGCCTATGGCTTTGTCAAGGGTTATGAGCGGGATTATGGCAAGTACTACCGAGATGCCGAGGTCGAGCGCTTGGCTCTTGGTGCAGCTGGGGTCAAACGGACGACCGGTCAGCACCCAGGGGGAATCGTTGTTATTCCAAACTATATGGACGTCTATGACTTCACTCCTGTGCAGTACCCAGCCGATGATGTGACAGCCGAATGGCAGACCACCCACTTTAACTTCCACGATATCGACGAGAACGTCCTCAAGCTCGATGTTCTGGGACACGATGATCCGACCATGATTCGGAAGCTCCAGGACTTGTCAGGCATTGATCCAAATGATATCCCTATGGATGATCCAGGTGTTATGGCCCTCTTCTCAGGAACCGATATCCTAGGAGTCACACCGGAGCAAATCGGTACCTCAACTGGTATGCTGGGAATCCCAGAGTTTGGGACCAACTTCGTTCGGGGCATGGTGGATGAAACCCATCCGACGACCTTTGCCGAGTTGCTTCAGCTTTCTGGTTTGTCTCACGGTACCGACGTATGGTTGGGAAATGCCCAAGACTTGATCAAGGCAGGAATTGCCGACCTATCAACCGTTATTGGATGTCGGGACGACATCATGGTTTACCTCATGCACGCTGGCCTAGATCCAAAAATGGCCTTTACCATCATGGAGCGGGTGCGGAAAGGCATGTGGCTTAAGATTTCTGAAGAAGAGCGCAATGGCTATATCCAAGCCATGAAGGAAAACAATGTTCCTGAGTGGTACATCGAGTCCTGTGGGAAGATCAAGTACATGTTCCCCAAAGCCCATGCGGCGGCCTATGTTATGATGGCCCTTCGTGTGGCCTACTTTAAGGTGCATCATCCTCTCTATTATTACTGTGCCTACTTCTCGATTCGGGCCAAAGCCTTTGACATCAAGACCATGGGTGCAGGCCTTGAGGCCGTGAAAGCGCGGATGAAGGAGATTGCTGAGAAACGCAAGAACAACGAAGCTTCCAATGTGGAGATCGACCTCTACACCACCCTTGAGATTGTCAATGAAATGTGGGAGCGGGGCTTCAAGTTTGGCAAGCTCAACCTCTATCGCAGTCAAGCGACAGAATTCTTGATTGATGGGGACACCCTCATTCCGCCATTTGTCGCTATGGATGGTCTAGGAGAGAACGTTGCCAAGCAGATCGTGCGGGCGCGTGAAGAAGGAGAATTCCTTTCTAAAACAGAACTCCGTAAGCGCGGCGGTGTTTCGTCCACCCTGGTTGAAAAGATGGATGAGATGGGCATTCTTGGCAATATGCCAGAGGATAACCAGTTGAGTTTGTTTGATGATTTGTTCTAATTTAAAGTCAACTTGTTCAAATAAGCCGACTAAGTTTCATCTAATTAAGACTTAACAGTAAAACCAGTAGAGATGATTTTTTATGATTTTCATTTCTACTGCTTTTTAGATATGATATAGTATAAGTAAGTTTTTATCCAAAGACTAAAACTTTAGGAAGTTATATATTGAAATTATCAAAAATGATTGCTATAAATTACTAATAATGATACTCTCAAACAAGAGTAAGCTTAACGGAAGTAGTGTTTGCTATACCTTAATAACTTTTCGATATGGAATGGAGATAAGTATGATTTTAGGTGAAACTTATAGGAAAATAAGAGAAGAAAAGGGGATTTCTATTTCTTCATTAGCAGGTGCTGAAATTTCAAAATCTCAAATATCTAGATTTGAATTAGGAGAAACAGAGATTTCTGTCTTTAAGTTATTGTATCTTCTTGAAAGAATAGGAGTAACACTAGAAGAATTTCTGCTTATCTGTAATCATTATCAACCTTCGGATTTTAATACCTTAATAGCTTATGTTAAACAGGCTGCATATAATGAAGATGCTCAAGCATTACTAGATATGGTAGAGAAAGAAATAGAACTTTTTCATGGGACAAATTCTCATTACCATAAATTAAATGCTATTTTCATTGAAAGTATTGTTTCGGGAATGGATAAGAATCATCAATTGAGTCAACAAGACGCCTCTTATCTTACAAACTATTTATTTTCTGTTGAAAACTGGGGTTATTACGAAACGCTCATCCTTGGAAATTGCTGTCGTGTTCTATCTCCAGATTTATTATTTAGATATGCCAAAGAGGCGCTCAACAAAGGGAAGTTGTATAGTTCTATACCTAGAAATAGACAATCTCTCATTCAACTACTTCTCAATTCTTGGATTATAATGATTGAGAACGACTTATATGAGGAATCTTTATTTTTAAAACAGGCTACGAAGAATATATTAGCGGATTCCACAGATTTTTTTGAACAAACTATTTTGCTGTATTTAGATGGATATTTGGAACTGAAATTCTATCATAATCAAAAATCACTTTTAAAAATCGAAGAAGCTTTAAAAATTTTCGAACTCTTCAATAAAACAATCTACAAAAATTACAAAGAATACTTTGAGAAACACATCATTCATTTAGTAGACTAGGCCATTTACCTATAAGGTAATAACGTGATCAAACTCTTCCAATATTTTTGGATTTTGATCATGAGTAATGACAATAACAATTGCATCTTTAATGGATAGAATGTAGTCCATTATTTCTTTTGCTTTTATTGGATCAAGGTTACTTGTAGGTTCGTCAAATATATAAACTGAATATGTTTTGACTAAAAACCTAGCTAAATCAATTCGTTGCTTTTCTCCTTCTGAAATGATTTGCTTTGATTGAGCTAGGTTTTTACGAAGGAAGTCTTCATTAAAACCTAAGGATTTTCTTAATTTTTCAGTTAAATGAAGGTTTCTAGCCAATTTGATATTCTCTAGAATATTGCCTTCAATTAGAAAGTCATTTTTTTGCACAAACGCAATATCTTTATATAACTCCTCTGAGGGAATATCAATATTCTGTTTTCCGTTGATTTTTATTTCTCCATCATAAAGATTTTTTGGATAATAATTTAGTATTAATTTTACTAAAGTTGTTTTCCCAGCTCCTGAAGCACCTATAATTGCATAGCGCTTGCCTTTTTTAAATTCATAGGAAAAATGATCAAATAATATTTTATTTTCAATTTCATAATGTAATTGGCTAATAGAAATGGTCGAAATGTTATCGCAATCAATTGTACTTGTTTTATGGAAAGTTCCATGATTTGTCTCATATAGATTTTCTTGGATATTATCAATAATGGACTTGCTACTGCTGATTAAATTTTTATTGTAAAGAATAGATTGTAATGGAGCAAAAACACCGTTTAATAATTGAATACTTGCTACGAGTAATCCAATAGTCAGTAAGTTATTTCTTACAAAAAAGATACCAGCGACCATACAGGATAGTTGAGAGCCAAAACTTAGTAAAATTCCAGTAGTTGAAGCTAAGTCTTTTAAGAATTGATATGTTTTTCTGGACTCTTCAAATTCTAAACTGATTCCCTGAATTTTTTCTTGGGTCCGGCTTTGAATATTTAATAACTTAATTTGTTCAAAACCATCAATAAAGTTTGTCATTTTTGATAAATAGTGATTATTTTGTAGAGAATAATTATTAGTTGCTTTAGTCATTAACTTTCCAGGAATTTGTGATAGGAAAACCGTTATACTCGACAATAAAAGAAAGACTAATGCTAATCGCCATTCTATATAAATAATAGCAACCACACTCATGATAAGGCTCCCTAAATTTGAGATTAGAGAGATTCTAGGGATTAATAAATTTTCTTGAATAAGGTCACTGTTTTTGGTGATATTATTTAAGAAATCTGAATGGTTACGGTTGTCAATTTGATTAAATTCACGCGATAAATAATGTAATAAGAGACTCCTTTTTAGATCTAAAATAACTTTTTTTACATATTGGTTTTTAAAATAGGAATAGAAACAAGAAATCAAGAACCACAGTAAAATCGAACCTACAGAAATAGTGATATGAAAGAGTAATCCACTATTTGAATTAGATATACTATCAAGTATTCTTCCTAATTGCAGAGAGAAGAATGTCATTAAAAGAGCACTTGTCAAACTTAATAAAATAATCAAGAAATATAGTAATTTATATTGTTTCGTAATCTGGTTCATATTTTTCACCTCTTAATCTATGATAGCAACATTATATTCTAAAACTAAAACTCAGGCTGAGATCTCCCATATTTGGGACATTAATTTTATTTCTTTACTATATTTTGGCTTATAGACATCCGTTGTATATCCAATGGATTTACAATATCCTTCTCTTTGTTATAATAATCAATAGAAAGAAGGTGAGAGTATGTCTAAGACGAGTATGAGTATTCGTTTGGATAGTGAGGTTAAGGAACAGGCCCAACAGATTTTTAATCATTTAGGGATGGATATGACAACAGCCATCAACATTTTTCTCCGTCAGGCTATTCAATATCAGGGCTTACCTTTTGATGTTCGATTAGATGATAATGGGAAGTTGCTCCAAGTCGTAACGGATGTAGAGCAAAATCGGAATATGAGTCAACCCTTTGAATCAGTTTCAGACTTGATGGAGGACCTGCGTGCTTAAGATTCGTTAGTGGCAGACCATGTGTTGTTCCTTTCCACCGCCATGCTCTCGGGAGCGATTGCTCTAGCCAGCTTATGTTCAGCCTTGAAAGAGTCGATGACAGAGAGTGGGACAGAAATCGGTCATTCGTTAGAA
>NZ_KV811500.1:153951-163354 GCF_001813105.1 Streptococcus sp. HMSC072C09
TGAGAGGCTAGGACTTTTGTCCCAGCCTCTTTTAAGTCCGTTCAGACCGGATAAGTGTTTTCTTTGGCACTGGATTGTGTTACAATTTTTAGTAACAAGTGTTTATAACAAGGAAACAGAAAAGATGAAACAGAGGAGAAGCGTGTGGCAAGATATTTAGTAGGGCCTTACAATAATAGTTGGAACTTTATGGATGCGCTTGAAAAAGCGCAGGATGGTGATACCATCGAGTTTGAAAATGGGTATGTCTTTCAATGGCCGACAAATAAAGTGATCGAGATCGACAAGAACCTTCATTTTGTGGGGCATGTGGTCCCAAATCCAAATGGCAATGGGCGCATGTTTAACAACACGATTGAGGCTTCCTTCCGATTTGTAGAGGGAGCTCAGGTGACATTTGAAGATCTGTGGTTTAAAGTTGGTGGGAATTATACTACCTTGCTCTTATGGAATAGCTCAGATATCACCTGTAAACAGGTCTATTTTGAAGCAACCACTCCAACAAATAATGAATTTTTTATCTATATGGATACGCATTCGAAGTTGACACTGGAAGGAGTCGGGATGAAGGTTCCGGAAAAACACCAAAGTGCCATCGGTATGTCCGCTTCGGAATTGTCTATTCGCAATTCAACGATCTTTTCTAAGATTGATCTGTCAGAAGGATCTAAATTGACCTTAGAAAATGTCCATATTGAAAAATTTGGGAATAATACGATCCATGCCAAGGACTCAGAAGTGATTGCAAAAAATTCAACGATTACAGGCGGGGATCTGGAAAAGGATTTTCCACCAGTTTGGTTGAGGAATGTCATCTGGGAGTCTGAAAACTGTAAAATTGAGCTACCTACCGGTACTGGGGTCTGTCTTGATAATAATGTTCAATTCAATTCGGATTCGGATCGTATAACCTCCATCAATTCATTCAATAGTATGATCCGAGCTCACCAGGCTACATTTACAGAATTTTTATGCGTCTATGAAGAGTCCTTTGCTTCCCTGACTGGAGAAACAACCTTCTTGAATGAGAATGCCGAAACCATTTCATTTGGCGTTTTTGATGATGGTGTGCTGATGGCTGAGCATATGATTTGTCATAAGATTGCGGATCCTAATATACGGCTTCAAGGTGGAGCCTTTGCGAAGGTGGGCACCATGACCTATAGCCAGGGGGATGCGCGTGATCTGACCAAGGAAATCGAGGATGACTGTGACTATCTTGTTGGCAGAGAAGTGGCGAAGGGCAATGCGCAAGTCGTTCCTACGGGACAGGCGACGGATGCAACGGTGACTCCAACCACTGCAAGAGACTCTGGACCAGAGAAGAAACAAGATGCTCTTCAAGAACTCAATAGCCTGATTGGTCTTGAAAAAGTCAAACATGAGATCAAGAAAATGATCAACATGGTGGAATTCAACAAGAAACGAATCGCCAGTGGCAAGGCTCCTGAAAAACAAACACTTCACGCTGCCTTTATGGGAAATCCTGGTACAGGGAAAACCACTGTGGCCCGTCTGTTGGGACAAGTGCTCTTTGATGCGGGTGTTCTCTCAGGGGAAGAATTCCGTTTCGTGGAAGCTACGGAGTCCGATCTGATCTCTTCGAATATTGGAGGAACGGCTGAACAGACCCAGGCCCTGCTTGAAAAAGCGCGAGGAGGCATCCTCTTTATCGATGAAGCCTATAGCTTGGATAAAAAGGACAGCGGTGCGGACTTTGGGATCGAGGCGATCAATACCATCCTTAAATTTATGGAGGACAATCGTGACGATATCATGATTATCTTTGCCGGCTATACCAAGGAAATGGAGGAGTTCTTAAAGACCAATCCAGGCCTTCGTTCTCGGGTGCCAAATAATTTCATCTTTGAAGATTTCACAGGAGATGAGATTGTCCAACTAGGTGAAATGATCCTAAGCAAAGGGGACTACAAACTCGAAGACCGGGATTACTATGCGCGGCATGTTAAGCGGGCTTATGATGGCTCGCTAGATAAGAGCAATGGTCGCTGGATCCGTAACCTGGATGAGCAATTGACCAAGACCATGGCAGATCGGGTGGTGGCCCAAGGTTCTGACGATATTGAGACCATCCTCAATAGCGATATTGATGCTGTTCTTAACCAAGGTAAGTATCAAGCAGGAGCCGACAAGGAAGAAGATGGAATGGCTGCCCTCAACCGTTTGGTTGGAATTGCTAAGGTGAAAGAGCAAGTCGAACAATTCGTAGCCATGGCTGAGTTCAATCAAAAACGGGCTGAACAAGGTGGCATCGTTGAAGATACGACCTTGCACTCTCTCTTTCTCGGAAATCCTGGTACAGGAAAGACCACCGTGGCCCGCATTTTGGGCAATATCCTCTTCCAAAAAGGGGTTATCAAGCAGAAGAAATTCATCGAAGTTTCGCGGAGCAATCTGGTTGGAGGCTACCAAGGTCAAACAGCCTTGAAGACGCGTGAAGTTTTGGAGAGTGCACTGGGTGGAGTCCTCTTTATCGATGAGGCCTACACGCTCTATACCGGTTTAAATGATGATTTTGGGAAGGAAGCCTTGGACGAAGTCCTCAAATTTATGGAGGACCACCGCCGCGATATCGTTATTATCTTTGCTGGTTACACGAAAGAGATGCACGACTTCTTGCAGGTCAATTCAGGTCTGCAAAGCCGGATCCCAACTACATTTGATTTTGAAGACTACAGCCCAGATGAGATCGTGGAGATCGGTCTGTTAGGATTGCGTAAGCAAGGTTACCAAGTCAATGAAGCCCTTTATGGAGAGATTGTAAAAGGGAATTATATGCGTGCCAATGACCATAGTAATGGTCGCTGGGTCCGCAATCTTAATGAAAAACTCTTGCGCCAAGTATCGACTCGGGTAACCCGTGAAGGTAGTACAGACTACAATTCCATTTTGGATCAAGATTTGGAAGCCTTGAGAGAGAATAGCAGTTCTGAACAACCCCATACCGTGGATGATCAAGGCTATGTTCTTCCTTAAGTTAGAAGGGACAAGAAAAAGAGTCTGGGACAAAAGTCCTAGCCTCTCAATTGTTTTTGGATTGTAGAGCAAGACGCAGTGGTTGAGTGGGCTCTACTACGCTGATTTCATTAGCTTTTACAGCCCTACTCAACTGTGCGGAGGTGGGACGACGAAATCGAATTCTAACGAATTACCGATTTCTGTCCCACTCTCTTTTTGCATGGACTTATGGTATACTAGGAGGAGATCATTCACTTATGAAGGAGAAAACAATGGTTTTACCAAATTTTAAAGAAAACCTCGAAAAATACGCTAAATTGTTGGTGGCGAACGGCATCAACGTGCAACCTGGCCATACCTTGGTCTTGAACATCGATGTGGAACAAAGAGAATTGGCCCACTTGATTGTGAAGGAGGCCTATGCCTTGGGTGCGCACGAAGTGATTGTCCAATGGGCAGATGATTTTACGACCCGGGAGAAATTCCTCCATGCACCGATGGATCGCTTGGACAATGTGCCAGATTACAAGATTGCGGAAATGAACTACCTCTTGGAACACAAAGCCAGTCGTCTTGGTGTCCGTTCTTCTGATCCAGGTGCCTTGAACGGCGTTGATGCAGAGAAATTGTCTGCTTCTGCCAAGGCTTTGGGCATGGCTATGAAACCAATGCGCATCGCCACTCAATCCAACAAGGTCAGCTGGACAGTGGCTGCAGCAGCAGGTTTAGAATGGGCGAAAAAGGTCTTCCCAAATGCGACTAGTGATGAAGAAGCAGTGGATCTCCTGTGGGATCAAATCTTCAAGACTTGTCGAGTGTATGAGGAAGATCCAGTTAAGGCTTGGGAAGAGCATGCTGCTATTCTCAAGAGCAAGGCAGATACACTGAATAAGGAACAATTTTCAGCCCTTCATTACACAGCTCCTGGGACTGATTTGACTCTTGGCTTGCCGAAGAACCACGTCTGGGAATCTGCCGGAGCCATCAATGCCCAAGGTGAAAGCTTCTTGCCAAACATGCCGACAGAAGAGGTCTTTACAGCTCCTGACTTCCGTCGTGCAGAAGGCTATGTAACTTCTACAAAACCGCTTAGCTACAATGGAAACATTATCGAAGGGATCAAAGTGACCTTTGAAAATGGAGAAATCGTAGATATCACAGCAGAAAAAGGCGATCAAGTCATGAAAGATTTGGTCTTCAAAAACAAGGGAGCGCGTGCCTTGGGTGAATGTGCCCTCGTCCCAGATCCAAGCCCAATTTCCCAATCAGGTATTACCTTCTTTAATACCCTCTTTGATGAAAATGCCTCTAACCACTTGGCCATCGGAGCAGCCTATGCAACTAGCGTAGAAGGTGGTGCAGAGTTCACAGAAGAAGAACTCGAAGCAGCCGGCCTCAACCGCTCAGACGTCCACGTCGACTTCATGATCGGTTCAAGCCAAATGAATATCGACGGCATCCGAGAAGACGGCACCCTCGTCCCAGTCTTCCGCAATGGAGATTGGGCAATATAGGGAGCAGGGCAGAAATCGGTAGACGCAGTCTCGATTTCGTAGTCCTGCCCCCACACAGTTGATTAGACTGGACGAAGAACCGAAAGGTTCGAGTGCCGTCAATCAACCACTGCGCCGAGAGACAGAAATCGGTAGACGCAGTCTTGTAAAAAAAGTAAGGTAGTAGTGAGTCATCACTACTACCTTACTTTTTTGTCATTTACCCTATTCTAATATCAAAAGGCCTTCTTTGATTTCAAATGGGTTGTTTGGGTTGATGCGGTCATAGAACATGATGCCGTTGGTGTGGTCGATTTCATGTTGGACGACGATGGAGTTGTAGCCTTTGAGTTTGATGCGTTTCTTTTCACCGTCTTTTGTGAAATACTCCACGGTCACGCGGGCATGGCGAACCACATAGCCTGGGACGTTGCGGTCTACAGAGAGACAGCCTTCCCCATCTCCAAGAGCCGCATCTTGCACAGAATGGGCGACAACCTTTGGATTGTACATGACTTCTTGAAGGCTATAGGCTTCTTTTGGTGGGTTGCCATCGGCATCTTCTGGATTGGGCACCAAAACAGCGATAATGCGTTTCGAGATGTCCAGCTGAGGAGCAGCGAGTCCAACTCCTCCACGGAGGCCAAGTTTTTCAGCCATAACAGGGTCTTGAGAATGGTGCAAGAATTGCATCATTTTTTCACCCAGGATAATTTCCTGGTCAGACAAAGGGAAGGTCACATCTTCCGCAACAGCTCGAAGTGTTGGATTTCCTTCGCGGATGATGTCATCCATATCAATCAAATGGGATGCTCTTGTAACTTTTTCAATTGCTTTCATTGTCTTACTCTCACTTTCTTTCTACCTTCCATGATAACACAAAAGAACCTGAAATTAAAGTTTTCTGTCAGTTGTTTCCGTGTGTTTGATGGACAAGTCGCCCATTCTTTTTCGGTCTAAAATCGTATAGACCCGTCCTTCTCTTTGGATCAACCCCTCGTCAATCATCTGCTTGATCACGCGGCTAAGGTGGCGGTAGCTGATCCCAAAACGCAGGGCCAGTTGATTCATCTTGGGCTTGAGGATCCCGTTTTCATCACCATGTTCCAAAAAATGTGTAGCGAGGCGCTCCTTGACTGAATAATGAAAGTTGGCAGGAGCCAAATAGTTGATCTGGTGCAATTTCTCAGCCAAGGTCTTGGCTGTAGAGCGCAGAAAGGTTGGATCAATCAGGAGGCGCTTCTTAAAGTGCTGGGCTGGGAGCTGGACGACTAGTGAGTCTTGGTCAGCGATGACCGATGTGATGCAGACCCGATCGAGCAGGAGCTCAATCTCTCCTAACAGTCCAGGTTTTTCTTGGATTTCAAGGATGGTGTCGCTGCCATTCTCAAGACTGTGGATAATCTTGAGCCGACCTTTGAGAAAATAAGGAATGACATCTTGTTCAGAACCCTGACGGCAGATATAATCTCCAGCCTGATAGAGAACGAGGTCCAGCTGGCTAAGACAGTCGCCTGGAAAGATCTGGTCCAATTGGTAGTCTGTGATGATTTCCTTGAGTCTTGTAGATGGGGAAATTTTTTTCATCTCAATCTCCTAAAATAGGACAAATGTCCTGTTTTTCTATTTCTAAATTGATTATACTAGGATTCTATTGAAAATACTAGTTTGAATCTTTTTTGAAAAAACTAGTAAAATCAAAATGTTACCAGTAAAGTGTAGGAAATAAAAAATGAAAAAAACAATGGAAAGAATCAGTCTCTTGAGCTTGTCGCTCATGCTGATCTCATCCTTTTCAATTACAGCCGGTTTGCCGGCTATGAAGGCTTATTTTAGCCAATTTGGCTATACAGCAGGCCAGGTGGAACTCTTGGTTTCCCTGCCAGCCTTTGCGGTCGTGGCCATGCTCTTTTTAAATAGCATGATCGAGCGGTGGATGAGTGAGCGCCAGATGATTATCGCAGGGCTCTTGCTCTTTTCAACTAGTGGCCTCTTGCCTTTGGTCGTGCAGGACTATCCTCTCATCTTTCTAAGTCGTTTGCTCTTTGGTTTGGGGACAGGAATGATCAATGCCAAGGCTATTTCGATTATCAGTGAACGCTACTCAGGCAATGACAAGACTCGGATGCTGGGCTATCGGGGGTCTGCTGAAGTGGTGGGCTCTGCCATCTTGACCTTTATGGTAGGACAACTCTTACCCCTAGGCTGGCCAGCGATCTTTGCCGTATATGGTGGTGGTTACTTGATTTTACTCCTCTATATCCTTTTTGTCCCTTATCCTAAGGAGAAAAAACAGGCTAGCTTGAAGGAGAAAAAGAAAGGTTCCGCACGTCTTCGCCCCCCTCAATGGCGTTTTAGTCTAATGCTAGCTGTGATTGCTGGTATCATCATTTGTTTCAATTCTATTATCAGCCTGCGCGTGCCGGATATCATCGTTGACGCTCGTATGGGAACGGCGACAACAGCTGGAACCGTCTTGAGTCTGATGCAATTAACAGGGATTGTCGCAGGGGTAGGCTTTGCCAGTTTGACACATGTTTTCAAAAAGAACTTGCTCATGATCATGTGCTTTGGTTTCGGTCTAGCTTTGGCCTTGATTGGCTTGTCCAGCCAGCTATGGAGCTTGGTTATAGGAACCCTTTTAGCAGGATTTACCTACAGTACGGGGGTCACCAGTATCTTTTATCACTTATCTGAAAAAATCCCGACCAATCTCCTGAACCTTGCGACCTCGCTGGTCTTGATCGGCTGCAATCTCGGATCAGCCCTCTCTTCTTTCTTCATCCAGTTGGTGACGCCACTAGCTCCCTCTAATCACCTGCTCTTTGTCTGGATTGGTGCTTTGATGGTTGGAACGGGAGTATTTGCCTCACAATTGCTAGCACGAACGAAATGATGGAGAAATCATTTCGTTTTTTTAATTCAATCTATTGCGTCCTGTCACTAGCTCGTGTTATTATAGGAGGAGTGTGAAAAAAAAGATTAGTTTAAAGGATAGAATAATGAAAAAAATCATGGAGAAAGTGAGTATTCTCGCGCTTTCATTTATATTGACGACTTCGTTTTCGATTTCGAGTGCGCAGTCGGCCATGTTTGCCTATTACAAGGGAATTCCTCACAGCATGATTGAGCTCTTGGTCTCGCTTCCTTCTGCAGGGATCATGGTTTCACTCATCTTCAATAAATGGATTGGGCGCCTATTTTCAGAGCGTCAGATGATTGTGATAGGCCTAGTCGCTTACGCTCTATGTGGCTTTATTCCCTTAATCAGTCCAGCTTATCCGGTTGTCTTTTTGTCTCGGATTATTTTCGGGATGGCGGTTGGCTTGCTCAATGTTTCTGCCATAGCCATTATCAGTGAGCGCTATAAAGGAAAAGAACGTGTCCAAACACTTGGCATTCGGGGTTCTGCAGAGGTTGTTGGGACAGCTGTTTTGACCTTTGGAGTGAGTCTCTTGATTCGCTTTGGCTGGCAGGCTGCCTTTCTCGTCTACGGTATCAGTATTCCAATCTTACTTTTGTATCTCTTATTTGTGCCATATGGATCTACAACGGAAGCAGTGGAGGAAAAACACCGGGATGTCAAGATGACGGGGGAACAATGGCGGACAGCGCTCGGCTTAGCAGTCGTTGCGGCAGCTATCGTCTTGTCCAATGTCATGATCACCGTTCGGATTCCAAGTGTGGTAGAGCAAGTAGGGCATGGTACTGCCCAAACTGCTGGGATTATTTTAGCAGCCATGCAATTTGTTGGGATCTTGGCAGGTTTGGCCTTCTCGCCCTTGACCCAGCTCTTCCGCGATCGTTTATTATTGGTTTCGGGTGTAGCTTATGGTGTGGCCCAACTGTTGATCGGCGTCTCTCCAAATCTCTTGATTCTTGCCCTTGTAACCATCGCTTCTGGCTTCGCCTACAGTGTAGCTCTTACAACGGTTTACAATGTCTTGTCAGATAAGATGCCAGCAGGGGTCTTGAGCCAGGCAACGTCCATGGCGGTTTTGGGATGTAGTACAGGTTCGATCGCAACGACCTTTGTCCTTAGTCTATTAGGGACTATCTCATCTACTCCAGCCTTCATTTTTGGATTTTCTGGTATCCTCATGATCCTGGTTTCCTTTTTTGGCCTTTGGATTGTGCGAAAGAGCGGGAAGTAATCATGCGGCTAGATAAATTTTTAGTGGATTGTGGCGTGGGGAGTAGGACCGAGGTCAAGCAGCTTCTCAAGCAAAAGAAAATCGCAGTGAATGGGAAAAAAGAGACAGCAGGGAAGCTACAGATTGATCCAGACAAGGATCAGGTGACCTTTATGGGAGAAGACCTGGTCCATGAGACCTTTGTTTACTACCTGCTTAATAAACCAGCTGGGGTTATCTCAGCGACTGAAGATGATCACCACCAAACGGTGTTAGATCTATTGGATGAGACAGCCCGTCATAAGGAAGTCTTTCCTGTTGGACGCCTGGATATCGATACCCATGGCTTGCTGCTTTTGACCAATAATGGCAAGCTCGCTCATGCTATGCTTTCGCCGAAGAAGCATGTGTCGAAGATCTACCGTGCCCAGGTGGCTGGGATCATGGATGAGGCAGATGTGGCCCGTTTTGAAGCAGGCATTGCCCTCAAAGACTTCACGACCTTGCCCGCGAGATTGCAGATCTTAGAGGTGAATGAGACAAATGCCAGCTCCTACGTCGAAATCGAAATCGCTGAAGGAAAATTCCATCAGGTCAAGCGCATGGTCGCTGCCTGTGGTAAGGAAGTGGTGGATTTAGAGCGGATTTCTATGGGTCCTCTAACGCTAGATCCAACTCTTCCATTGGGAGAATGGCGGAGACTCCATCCTTCTGAACTCAAGTCCCTAGAGGTCTTCGGAGTTCCCTTATAAGAAAAAAACCAAGAGGCTGGGACAAAAGTCCTAGCCTCTTAATTGT
>NZ_KV811500.1:163454-171015 GCF_001813105.1 Streptococcus sp. HMSC072C09
TTCTAACGAATGACCGATTTCTGTCCCACTCTCTATTTTTTCTTTGTTTCAAAAAAATGTACTTAAAATACAAAAAGCATATATATTAGCTTGTCTTCTCAAAGTAAATCAATTATAATGAAACAAGATAGGTTGTGTATAAAATCACAATATGTAGTGATAATTTTTCGACTCACATACCTTATCTAGTAAACGTAGAAAAAGGAGAAAAATCGTTTATGAAAAAGTGGCTCTATTCTGTTGTGACAGCAGTTGCCCTATTTTTACTAGCGGCTTTAGGATTTGCCAAACCAAATAGTATAGCTAAAGTCCATGCAGATACTATTAATAGTGTAGTCAAATCTGTAAACATTTCGAAATCAACTGGTGGAGCGATTACAGATCCACTCGGTGTTTGGGAGAGCTTTCAAGTTGAAGCAGACTTTGAGTTGCCGAATGGGAGTGTAAAAGCAGGGGATCAGACTGAAATCCAACTTGGAGATGGCTTTAAGGTCTTTGAAACGGACACCATTGACCTGCTGGATCCAAGTGGTCAAAAGGTTGCGACAGCAACGGTAGATGATCAAAGAAAAAAGATTACAGTGACCTATACGGACTATCCTGAAAGAATGGCCAATGTGACAGGGAAACTGCGTTTCTTTGCGCGTGTTGACCACCAAGTCGTCAAAGGACAAAAGACACTTGATTTTACTCTTACGATCGATAAGAAAGTGATTTCAGGTGGGAATATCGATTACAAAGGGGTCAATCCAGGTGAGAATCCTCCTACTCCAGAAGTCTTTAGCAAATGGGGTTGGACCAACTCAGATGATAAATTAAAATTGACCTATACCTTGAACATCAATCAAGGCCATACAGCCCTTCATAATATTGACATTAAAGACCAATTGGACTTTACAGATGGGAAGATCAAAGCAGATTCTGTCAACATCCATACAGGAACTTGGCAGGTCAGTGATGAAGATGGGGCTTATCATTTAAAAGATACCACAAATGTCACTAAGAATTATTCTCCTGTTGTCAGCGCTGATGGTCGTTCTCTAACGGTTCATATTGGCGATCTAGCTCCTGAACAAGGGATGACTGTTCGCTATGATGTCTATCTGGACAAGGTTCCAGCCATCAATACATCCTTTAAAAACAATGCTAGCATGACAGCTACAGAAATCAAGGAACAAAATAAGGTTGCAGACATTCTGTATCAGTTCCTTGATGGAGACTTCAATGGTGAGAAATATTCCTTCACCATTCACAAAAAAGGTGAAAATGGTCAAGCGCTTGCAGGTGCTGTCTTTGCTGTGACAGCAGATGATACTGGTGAGCAAGTGGGAACCATTACGACAGATGAGAATGGTGTTGGCACCATTACAGGCTTGATCAAACAAGCTTATACGGTTCAAGAAATTCAAGCTCCAACAGGCTATGTTCTCTCAGAAGAACCTATCAAGATCAGCAAGGACGATTTTGGAAATGACCTTGCAATTTCTCGTGATGTTGTGAACCAAAAAGAAAAAACAAGCGTTGCTGGTCAAAAAACATGGAATGACAATGACGATCAAGATGGCAAGCGTCCGTCAAAAATTACAGTCAATCTCCTAGCAAATGGTGTCAAAGTCGCTTCTAAAGAAGTGAAACCAGACGCGGCAGGAACTTGGGCTTATCATTTTGATAATCTCGATGTGGTCGATGATGCTGGTAATGTCATTGCCTACACTATTTCAGAAGAACCTGTCGAAGGTTATGAAACAACTATTGAGGGAACCAATATTACCAACACTCGTACACCAGAAGTTGTTGAAATTCCAGTAACGAAGATTTGGAAAGACAATGATAATCAAGATGGTGTTCGTCCTGACAAGGTTACTGTTCGTCTCCTTGCAGATGGTACAGAAGTAGCTAGCCAAGAGCTAAGTGCAGCAACTGATTGGAAGACAGTCTTTACCAATCTTCCAAAATACAATCACGGCAAACAAATTGTCTACACAGTCACAGAAGACACAGTAGCCAATTACTCTGCTGCGATTGATGGAACAACCATTACCAATAGCTACAAGCCAGGTAAAACCAGCGCTACTGTTACAAAACGTTGGGAAGACAACAATGACCAAGATGGCAAACGTCCAAGCGCCATTAAGGTACAGCTCTATGCAGATGGCAAAGCTCAAGGAAAAGAAGTGGAACTTTCTGCTAAAAATAACTGGACTCATACCTTTAGCAATTTGCCTCTAAAAGCGAAAGGCAAAGAGATCCAGTACCAAGTGAAAGAAGTTGGGACAGTCAAAGGCTATACAAGTACGGTCGATGACAGTAACAAGGGAAATGTAGTGATCACCAATAGCCGCACACCAGAAGTAACAGAAGTAGCGGTCAAGAAGATCTGGGATGATGCAGACAATAAAGAGGGTCTTCGTCCTGAAAAAATCACAGTTCGTCTCCTTGCGGATGGTCAAGAAGTAGCTGTAAAAGAAATCACAGCTACTGATAATTGGCAGGCAAGCTTCACGGATCTACCTGTATACAAGGAAGGTAAGAAGATTGCCTACACGATTACAGAGGATCCAGTAGCAGGTTATACAAGCAACATTGATGGTTTCACGGTAACCAACCGTCATACGCCACCGGCAACCCCGCCAGGTACGCCCCCACCACCACCGTCTACGACTACACCACCGCCGTCTACGACTACACCGCCGCCGTCAACAACTACACCGTCTACGACTCCATCGACAACCACACCAAGCACATCGGAGAAACCAGAAACTCCAACCACACCAAGAGAAGGAAAGAAAAAAATTCTTCCATCAACTGGTGAAGTCGTTGCTTATGGGTTGACGATACTCGGTGCACTCTTAGCAGTTTTTGCTTTGGCTTTGCTCTTGCGTGGTAAACGAAAAGAAAAATAAGATTCATACAGTTAAAAGGCAAATATTCTAAAAGATATTTGTCTTTTAAAATCTCTTTGTTCGAGGAATAATAGGGTTACATCGTTCAACTTCCTGAGGTTCAACGTAGAGTAAAGGAATGGGCTTTTGTAAAATGGATCTGTCCTTAAAAATTCATCTGGAAGGAAACATAAGTGTTTGACAGAAAGATGAAATCTTGGTAGAATGGATAGGTCGAATAGACAACTAACTCTTTCTTGGTAGCAGGCTATGCCAAACCTGCCACTCGGATAGAGCATAAAGAAAAGGAGCTTATCATGGCAATCTCAAAAGAGAAAAAAAATGAAATCATTGCACAATACGCACGTCACGAAGGTGACACTGGTTCAGTAGAAGTACAAGTTGCTGTCCTTACTTGGGAAATCAACCACTTGAACGACCACATCAAACAACATAAAAAAGACCACGCTACTTACCGTGGTTTGATGAAGAAAATTGGTCGCCGTCGTAACTTGTTGGCTTACCTTCGTACCAACGACGTTAACCGTTACCGTGAGTTGATCAACTCTCTTGGACTTCGTCGTTAATCTTGCGTCTAAAACGTTTCTATACTTCGTTGACTTCGCCTCGATGTACCATCAGTACAATCTTCGGCTCGGCGCCTTGTCTAGAAACGTTTTATCCAGCAAGAATGGAGCCTTCTGAATTCAGAGGGCTTTTTTGTTAATTTTGATAGAATATACTCAAGTATAATCTTCGGCTTCGGTTTCTAGCATCGTAAGGTAAAATAGACCAGATCTATCTCCCTTCGGGGAGATTTTTTGTTTTCAGAAGAAATCCGGTACAATCTTCGGTTCGTCGCCTTGTCTAGAAACGTTTTATCTAGCAAGAATGGAGCTCTCTGAATTCAGAGGGCTTTTTTGTTATCTTTTTTCGGACAAGATTCATCATTCTGAGTAAGTCGTTTTGTTTGACAGATGTAATGAAGAGAATTACAATTGATACATCTTAAGAAATAGAGGTTATCGCTATGATTGATATTACATATCTAGATGGTGCAAAACAAGAAAGAGTCATGCATTTTGATTCCTATGAAGAGTTTGAACGCTCCCAACAGACTTGCTTGATTGGTGTAGCGGATTACTATCCTGTACAAAAATTGACCTATAATGGGCACGAACTCGATTACCATGGAACTTACGGAGATGTCTTCTTCTATTTGATGAAACAAGACCTCGATCAATACAAAAACTAAAGGAGAAAAACAATGGCAAAAGCAATTACAGATGCTACATTTGAAGCAGAAACAAAAGAAGGATTGGTCTTGGTAGACTTCTGGGCGACCTGGTGTGGTCCATGTCGTATGCAAGGTCCAATCTTGGATAAATTGTCTGAAGAACTTTCAGAAGATGTCTTGAAAATCGTTAAAATGGACGTTGATGAAAATCCAAATACAGCGCGTGCTTTCGGCATTATGTCTATCCCTACTCTTCTTTTCAAAAAAGATGGACAAGTGGTTAAACAAGTTGCTGGTGTTCACACAGCAGAACAAATCAAGGCCATTGTGGCTGAGTTGAGTTAAAAGCATAAGCACCCCCATTAATAAAACGGGAGTGCTTTTTTATATGATAAATTGCAAGAATAAGTGCAGCAGTTAGTATTGAAAAGACTGAATGGTCTCTTTCAACTCATCTTGTAAAAAGTCTCTCTGATCAAGTTGAATATAGACTTCTAACAGACAGGATCTAAGGTTGGAAAATTTATAAAAATCTTCCCTTTCTTCTATTGGAAAGTCAAGCGTTTTTATCCAAGAAGCTATTTGTTCTTGCTCGATTTTCCCTTGCAAAATAGGTTCATAGAGCACTCTAGCTAAACGCCAATCCTCATCATCGGTAAAACGAATTGAAATTCTTCTAAAGACTTGGCCAAGTATGTTCAATCCTTCATGAACTTTGTCATTAGGAAAGTCCGGATGACAAACTACTTCTGTCAAAAGATCAGCTCCATGCGCAAAAGCGTGAACCCAGCCATACTGGCTGGAAAAACCTGTTGTATCCTTTTCTTTTAAAAGATAGTGTAAGCCTTGATCCATTAAAATATATCTTATATCAGCTTTTAATCTTTGATAAAAAATCGATTGTTGGTTGGCATCTGCAGACAAGAGATTAGCATAAATAAGCGCTCTAAAAGAACGATCAAGTGTCGATAGCCCAATCTTGTCAATCTCTTTTTCTACTCCTTCATCGGATAAAATCGTCTCAGAAATGAAATGAAATTGTTCTTGCGTAAAGAGTTCTTCTTGAATCCCTCTAGCCAAGCTTGTAAAAACGATATCATCGCGAATTTCTGGCGAGGGGTCTCCCAAATGTTCCAGCAACCACTGGATTTCTTCTCGGCTATAACTTGGTTTTTCTTCTGTAACTTTACTTTGTAGTTCTTGATCCATCATAAGCACCTCTGGATTTCTACTAGTATATTTTAGAGTTGGCTGTAGAGGAGTTTATTCTCCCAATTCTGCACTGTAGGCAATAATCTGATCAACCGTGTCTGAAAGGAATTGGATGGTATCGCGGAGTGGTTTATCAGTCGAGATATCTGCTCCGATGATCATGGCTGACTCAAGGAGAATAGTTCAACCCCTAGGCCTATTCTCAAATTTTTCCTTTTACAAATCAAAAATTTGCTAAAAATCAAATATCATCAATTATAGAAGCTGTTGTTCTCTTCTTGGTTTTATTGTTTTCGATAATCTTAGAGGACCAATCAAAGATAAAATTCAATCTTTGAATAAACCATGATTCAATCCACTTACATAAGGATTCTTTATATTCTTCTGGAAATTGAGTATAATTTACATCTCTTTTTTTTCTAAGAATTTAATTAATTTTTTAGAATACTCGTCTCCTATTTCCATATCATCTATATCATCTATGTTCAAATCAGATTCTTCAATAATCTTAAAATGTATATGATAGAACGCTCTGTGATCTTCGTTGATAATAAAAGCTATTCTTTCTGAATTTTTTTCAAATGAATTCTTACCCAACTTAAACATTCTAAAGAAAATACTTATAAATTCTCCTAAATCTTGTGAACTCTCATATAATACTTTTACTCTTTTTATCAATTCGACATATAAATTTAAGTAAGTTCGATTTTTTTGAACTGTTAATAAAGTTGTAAGAAAGGTTTTATTATATAAAATGTGATTTCCGTCTTCAATGGCCCATGAAGTTAAAAGTTTCTTTTGTGTTTGATCATCTAATTTACTAACCCCGACACCAGCAAAATATTCTTGAAATGATCTATGAGAAAACTTATAAGAAATACCATCTTGTAAAATCATACAAACATTAGAAATAGAATCTCTAATGAAATCTGAATTTACAAACTTCATAGTATTTTTTTCTTTGAAAGAATCAAGGTAAGAATTAAAACTGTCAGAATTAAAGGTTATCTGTCCTTTGAAAAAAGTTTTCATTGCTAGATAAGATAAAGCTTCTTTAAATTGTTCAGGAGATAAATTAGCTTTCAATTCTCTTTTATATCCAGATTTTGATGCATCATGTTTTTGATAAAGAGTATAGAATGCTAGATTGTAAAAATCAGTTAGATTATTTGGTATAGATGCACCATCTTCATATGTCATTAACATAATAGTTAACAACAGAGGGATTGAAGCAAAAGATTCATGGTTATCATATAATATGTCCTTTAATTCTTTTGCAAACTTGTTTTTTAACTTTGATTCATACTCTAATTTTAAAATAAGAGAAACAGCTTGCTCCTTCGTCAGTAACTTAATCTCATATTCTAAAAAATTAGACCAACCTATAAAATCATCTGAAGGACGAGAGCTAAGAATATATCTGTTTTTATTATATCTATCTACAAATTCTTTTAAGGATTTATCTAACACATTTCTATGAGTAGATATAATTTCATCAAGTCCGTCAAATATTATAGTGTATACACCTGATTTTAGAGTTTCTTGAAAATGCTCTCTCTCTATATTCAAATGATGACATTTAATCTCTTCAAAAATAAATAATTCAAAATCAAAATCATCTAACGGCTTCTCGTTTATAGATTTTAATTCTATAAAAATTGGAATACTGCTTGCAGTGTCTATTTGGTTAATAAAGATATGCTTCATTAGCATAGATTTACCTACCCCACCAGTTCCAGTAACAATTATTTTATTATTTTTCTGAAAAATCAAACTTGAATTTGTAGTATCAATAACCTCCCCATTTTCAGATTCTAAAAACTGTGGTTCGTAAAAATTGTATAAAAATTTACCTTCATTTTTGTACAATAAAGTCTTTACAGTAGAATATTTTTCATATGAATATTCCAAGTAATCTTTGAAAAGAACTCCTAATTCACTTTCAACTTTAAACTGTTTATCATTATAAACTTTTTTACTCCTCGACCATAATTTAGGAAGGATTTTTACTAATGCATTTGTAATAGATTTTTCACTAGTAACTGGCATAATATTCTCCCATCATCTTCTGTAAATATTAAATCAATAATAACATATCGTATATAGTATATTCAAAAGGTCAACTTTATTATTAAATATTTTTTCTTATCCTCTTATTCTCCCAATTCTGCACTGTAGGCAATAATTTGATCGACAGTGTCTGAAAGGAATTGGATGGTATCGCGGAGTG
>NZ_KV811500.1:171115-194015 GCF_001813105.1 Streptococcus sp. HMSC072C09
CTGAAAGGAATTGGATGGTATCGCGGAGTGGTTTGTCAGTTGAGATGTCTGCTCCGATGATCATGGCTGACTCAAGTGGGGTCTTGCTGCCACCTGATTTGAGGAGGTCCAGCCAATCTTTCGCTCCGTTTTCGGAGTTCTTCAAATGCAAGTATCCCGCTGTTGAGATAACTAAGCCAGCTGAGTAAGTATAGCTGTAAAGCCCCATGTAGTAGTGGCTTTGGCGCATCCAGGTCAAAGCTGCATCGTCATCGATTTCAACAGCGTCTCCCCAGAATTCGGTCAAGACTTCCTTCATGATGCTATTGAGCTTGCTAGCGCCGAAGGTGCCACCTTCTTCGATCAAGGTGTAGACCTTGCGTTGGAAGGCTGCTTCTAGCAAGTGGGTGATGAAGTTGTGGAAGTAGGTGTCTGTCAAGCGGTGAGCTAGGGCAAAGCGTTTTTGACGAGGATCGTCAAACTGGTGTTCCAAGTAGTCGCTGAGGAGGAGCTCGTTAAAGGTAGAAGGAGCTTCCACATAGTAGGTCGACATGTGGGCGTTGAAGTAGCTTTGGTTGTTGTCTGAGAAGATGAATTGACCAGAGTGTCCAATCTCGTGGATCAGGGTATAAACATCGCTCATCCGTCCTGTCCAACTCATCAAGACATAAGGATGGACACGATAGGGGTCAGCTGCATAACCACCGGAATCCTTGCCTTCATTGGCCGCAAAGTCAACCCAACGTTCGGTTTGGTAGCGGGCAATTTCGCGGGAATATTCTTCGCCAAGAGGAGCTACAGATTTCATGACCAAGTCATAAGCATCATCAATGGTGACATCTGGGTTGAGCGCACTGTCTAAGTCCAACTTCCAATCAGCAAAGGTCATTTTCTCAAGGCCGTTGACCTTGGCCACGTGTTTGAGGAATTTTTGAGCGACCGGAGCGAAGTCTTTCATGATCAGGTCGATCTGACGGTCAAACATGGCACGATCCACTTCCTGCTCGGCTAAGAGATAGTCAAAGACTGAGTCGTAACCTCGCATGTCTGCGATCAGTTTTTCTGCTTTGACTTGGGCTAGATAGGTGGCAGCAGCCGTGTTTTGGTGCTTGCGGAGGCCTTCTGAGAAAGAACGAAAGGCTTTTTCACGGACTTCTGCATTCTCATGGTTTTGGTAGAAGTTTTCATAGGTGACAAAGCTATTCTTGTAAACTTTTCCATCTACTTCAAAATCAGCCATTTCAAAGTCACCTGCCCGCATCTTGGTGTAGATATCTTGCGGTCCGTAGAAGACTTCACCAAGGTTGGTCAGAGTTTTTTCCACATCAGCTCCCAAGTAGTGAGCTTTTTTGATTTTAGCCTGACGAATGGCAAAAGTGAGGTGAGGGAGTTGTCCGAGACGTTCAAGGACTTCTTCATCCGCTTCTACCAAAGCATCATCAAAGAAGGAAAGTTCAACGCTAGCCCAAGTTTCGAAATCCATCCCCGCTTGAGCAATTTCCGCAAAAGCTTCGTCGCCAAAGTCAGTGGTTTGTGGCATAAAGCTGTAGTTGCCAATGTGGCTGAGTTGGATCTGAATCTGTTCAAAGACCGCAAAGGCAGCTTCAAAGTCTTCAAAAGTGTGGAGGTTGCCCTTGTAGTTGCGGACAAATTCATTGATTTCTTCACGTGTTTTTTCAATGGCGCGCAAGAAGTCTTCCTGGTCTTGGTAGAGGGCTGTGAGGTCCCAGAGTTCGTTCTCAGGAAATTCAGAACGTTTTTTTAATTCCATAGTGTTCTCCTTTTGATCAAATAACTATACTTAGTATAGCAGAAAAAAGGGCAGAAACATAGAGGGAGAGGGAAGATGCTTGTGTGAAAATCTTGAAAAGAGCTGGAAAAATTGACCATTTTTGATATACTAGGATTGATATGAGGAGGTTTTTATGAAAAAGGTTATGATTTCACTACTGGCGGGTGCGTCCGTTTTATCTTTAGTGGCTTGTGCTCCCAAACGCTACGAGCGCCAAAGTAAACCAAAGACAGCAACGTCATCAACTGTCAAAAAAGAAAAGAAGGATACAGGACAAAAGAACTATCAAGAAGTGTTAGACCGCTACAAGGCTTATGCAGTTGCGATTACTGCTCAGGATCAAACAGCTTTACAAAATGAACTGAAGAAGATCGATGCTACTTCAGAAGAATATGCGTATATCTTTAACCTTCAAACACTTGGGAGTACCAATGAGTGGAAATATGCTTTTGAGGATCTTAATCGTGATGGTAATGATGAACTGCTGATTGGGGATGGCAAAACGATTGCTGCTGTGTATTATTTGAAAGATAACCAGCCAACCTTGCTCCATGTAGCCTATGTGGCTTCTGCAGGTGGCTATCGCTCTAGCTTAGATCTTTTTGACAATGGACAAATCGTCTATGCTACTTGGCAATCCCTTAATCCAGAAATGGAATTGACCCTTTATTCGCTAGGAAAAGGCGAAGCCAAGGAAGAAAAGAAAGCAACCATTCAAATTGGTGGGAAGAAAACAGCAGAACAAGCTCTTGGGATTTCAGCCAAGAAGTTGGACCTCAGTAAGCTTGACTGGAAAACGTTTGACGGTTCAGGGGATTCCAAATCAACAGCTAAAGCAGAAGAGAAAAAATCAGAAAGCTTCCAAGTGCAAGTTAGCGTAGCCGATCTTCGTATTCGAAAAGAACCGTCTACTTCAGCTCCTTCTGCAGGGATGATCGCAAAAGGAACTCACACCATCACGGAAACCGTAGAAGCGGATGGTCATACTTGGGGCAAATTGGAATCTGGACAAGGCTGGATCGCCCTTGACTATACAACGCGAGTGGATGGAAATGCCGAATCAGCTCCTGCCCCTGCCAAAACAAGCACTGAGATGAATCTAGATGAAATAAAAGCTGGAAATTTCTCAAGTGTAGCGGGAGTTTGGAAAAATAAGTACGGTACGAGTATTGAGTTTGATGCGCAAGGAATTGTGAAGGTCAATGGTAGTGCTGTTAATGGTGTTCAATTTTCTGGTTTTTACTTCAAGGAAGGCAATTTACACGGAGTTAGTCGGATGCCTGGCGCAACGAACGAAACGCCTATTCTTTTCATTCCTTCAAGAGAAGGTGGCAGTGAATCCATTTACTGGAGTAAGAGTGATGCTACGAATGGGAACGATTTGTACTACCGTGTGAACTAAAAAATAAGGAGACAAACATGAAAAAAATTGGAACCTATTTACTAGCTGCAGCCCTCTTGCTTTCCCTAGCAGCCTGCGCTCCGAAACGGTATGAGCGCAAGCATGGTCCGGTAGGGGCTTCATCAGTCAAAAAATCATCTGACAAGGCCAAAGAAAAAGAGCAACCAGAAGAAGCTAAGTCAGATGAACATGATAAAGAAGCAATTGGGACCTTGTCAAAAGCGGACCAAACGGATATCTATTCGATTATTGAAAACAGTGCGTCTTTGACCTATTCACTTCAGGTGCAACCGACTCGCTTGTTAGAGTTGAACAATGACCACAGTGCAGTTGAAGGCTACTCGCAAGACATGTTCATTGATTACTACAATACCTACACGCCGGGAACCTATAATCTGCAAGATATCATTGATAAATTAGATGCAGAAGAAACATCGGACTCAATCCGCAGTCTTTCACAAGACAAGCTGATCCAACTAACAAATGAAAAGAAAGATGGCTGGATCTATTCGACAAAGGATAAGGCCTTCTACGAAATTGTACCTGGCGGTCGTGGGGGAGCGATGCCACCGATGGAAATCCCTTCACCGGATGAATGGGTGGTCAATGAAGATTCAGTTGAAGTGACAACGACTATCCAAGGAACTTCCGATCCATACAGACGTTTTGTCTTGAAACGCAACAACAAGAATTACAAGGGTGGAACCCACAAAACGCGCTTTTATGTCGACAGCACTGAATTCGTGAAATCGTAAAAATAATTAGAAGCTATATCTAGCTCTAAAATTTTTATATAGAACTTGCGGAAGATTCACAGAAAAAGGCCCTCAAAGCCTTTTTCTTTTGGGCTTGAATATGTTAAAATAAAAGGTATACGTGCTTGGATACAAAGATGAGGATATAACATACAGATGGGCTGCGTCAATAGAATGCTATCATGCGTAATTGAACCCGCCTACAACTCTGTGGAAAAAGATAAATCTACCTAGGAGCGTTCGCTCCGTCGTTCGATTTTCTATTTTCCTTTGAGTTGCTTAACGGCTTGGTATCTTGATCTTTGTAGGCAAGTCGTATAATTTTATCAATCCAAAGGGGATTACAATGACAAAACAAGTGTTTCAAACGACTTTTGCGGGTCGTGAGTTAATCGTAGAGACTGGTCAGGTTGCTAAGCAAGCAAATGGCGCTGTTGTCGTACGTTACGGTGAGTCAACTGTCTTGACGGCAGCTGTCATGTCTAAGAAGATGGCAACTGGGGATTTCTTTCCACTTCAAGTCAACTACGAAGAAAAAATGTATGCAGCTGGGAAGTTTCCTGGTGGCTTTATGAAACGGGAAGGACGTCCTTCAACAGATGCGACTTTGACAGCGCGTTTGATCGACCGTCCAATCCGTCCTATGTTTGCGGAAGGTTTCCGTAACGAAGTGCAAGTCATCAATACGGTTCTTTCTTACGATGAAAATGCCTCTGCACCAATGGCAGCTATGTTTGGTTCATCATTGGCGCTTTCTATCTCAGATATTCCATTTGACGGACCAATCGCTGGGGTACAAGTAGGTTATGTCGATGGGGAGATCGTCATCAACCCAACCCAAGAACAAGCTGAGCGCTCGCTTCTTGAATTAACAGTAGCTGGTACCAAACACGCTATCAACATGGTAGAGTCTGGCGCTAAAGAATTGTCAGAAGAAATCATGTTGGAAGCTCTTCTCAAAGGGCACGAAGCTGTTAAAGAATTGATTGCCTTCCAAGAAGAAATCGTAGCAGCAGTTGGGAAAGAAAAAGCAGAAGTAGAATTGCTTCATGTAGATGCTGACTTGCAGGCTGAAATCATTGCAGCCTACAACAGTGACCTCCAAAAAGCAGTCCAAGTAGAAGAAAAATTAGCTCGTGAAGCTGCGACTCAAGCGGTTAAAGACCAAGTGACAGCCGTTTACGAAGAAAAATATGCAGACCACGAAGAATTTGACCGCATCATGCGTGATGTGGCTGAAATCTTGGAACAAATGGAACACGCAGAAGTGCGTCGTTTGATTACTGAAGACAAGGTTCGTCCGGATGGTCGTAAGGTTGATGAAATCCGTCCTTTGGATGCACAAGTCGACTACCTTCCTCGTGTGCACGGTTCAGGACTCTTTACGCGTGGACAAACGCAAGCCCTTTCTGTCTTGACATTGGCACCAATGGGTGAAACGCAAATCATCGATGGTTTGGATCCAGAGTACAAGAAACGCTTTATGCACCACTATAACTTCCCACAATACTCTGTAGGGGAAACAGGGCGTTACGGTGCACCTGGTCGTCGTGAAATTGGTCACGGTGCTCTCGGTGAACGTGCCCTTGCCCAAGTATTGCCAAGCTTGGAAGAATTCCCATACGCCATCCGTTTGGTAGCAGAAGTATTGGAATCAAATGGTTCTTCATCTCAAGCATCTATCTGTGCGGGAACACTTGCCCTTATGGCTGGTGGTGTGCCAATCAAGGCGCCAGTAGCAGGTATTGCCATGGGTCTGATCTCAGATGGAAACAACTATACCGTATTGACAGATATCCAAGGTTTGGAAGACCACTTTGGAGATATGGACTTCAAGGTTGCTGGAACTCGTGACGGGATCACAGCCCTTCAAATGGATATCAAGATCCAAGGGATCACTGCAGAAATCTTGACAGAAGCGCTTGCCCAAGCCAAGAAAGCTCGTTTTGAAATCCTTGATGTCATCGAAGCAACCATTCCAGAAGTGCGTCCAGAATTGGCGCCAACTGCTCCGAAAATTGATACCATCAAGATTGATGTGGACAAGATCAAGATTGTCATCGGTAAGGGTGGAGAAACCATCGATAAGATCATCGCTGAAACAGGCGTTAAGATTGATATCGACGAAGAAGGAAACGTATCGATCTACTCGAGCGACCAAGATGCGATTAACCGTGCCAAAGAGATCATTGCTGGTTTGGTGCGTGAAGCCAAAGTGGATGAAGTCTACCATGCCAAAGTAGTTCGGATCGAAAAATTCGGTGCCTTTGTCAACCTCTTTGACAAGACGGATGCCCTCGTTCATATCTCTGAAATGGCTTGGACGCGCACCAACCGTGTCGAAGACTTGGTAGCGATTGGCGATGAAGTGGATGTGAAGATTATCAAGATTGATGAAAAAGGTCGTGTCGATGCTTCTATGAAGGCACTATTGCCACGTCCGCCAAAACCTGAACATTCAGAAGAAAAAGGTGAAAAGGGTCCTCGCCATGGCGATCGTCCTCGTCACCACAATAAAGACCACAAACCTAAAAAAGACTTTACCATTACACAAAAAGATTCAGAATAATCATTAGAAAAGGAGGAGCACGGTATGGGATGGTGGCGTGAAACCATCAATATTGTAAAAGAAAATGACCCAGCAGCGCGTACCTCGCTGGAGGTCCTTTTGACCTATCCGGGCGTCAAAGCACTGGCAGCTCACCGTGTTTCCCACTTTTTGTGGAACCATGGTTTTAAGCTCTTGGCGCGGATGCACAGCCAATTCTGGCGTTTTTGGACCCAGATTGAGATCCATCCAGGTGCGACCATTGCTTCTGGTGTCTTTATCGACCATGGAGCGGGTCTCGTTATCGGGGAAACGGCCATTGTTGAAAAAGGCGTTATGCTCTACCATGGGGTGACCCTTGGGGGAACAGGAAAGGATGTCGGCAAACGCCATCCAACGGTACGTGAAGGAGCCTTGGTCTCCGCCCATGCTCAAGTCATCGGCCCGGTGGAAATCGGAGCCAAGGCCAAGGTCGGAGCAGGAGCTGTCGTGGTCTCGGATGTACCAAGTGATGTGACCGTTGTCGGTGTTCCTGCCAAGATTGTGCGGGTGCACGGTCGAAAAGACGAACCAGTCATTCACCAAGAAGAAGAAAAACGCGAATACTACATGAACAAGCTGGAGCATGCCAAGGAAGCCAGTCATCGGTCTTCGAGTTTGTAAGGAGATCGCTACGTGATTCAATCAACCAATACATTGAATGACCACCAACTACTGGAAGCAAAGGCCCTTATTGCCATCTGTCAGAACTATGACGCAACTTTTCGGGATCCTTATCTCTCCAATATGCTCAATTTTGACCCCGATATGCCCGCTTTTTTCCTTTATTACGAAAAAGGTGAACTTGTTGGCCTATTTACCGTCTATGCGGATGACCCAGATGTGGATGTGGCGATCCTGGTTCACCCTAATCATCGTCGTCAGGGAATTGCGCGTGCTTTGTATAGAAGTTTTGAGAAAGAAACGGTATCTTATCCAATTGAGTCTGTGACTTTTCAGACAGAGCGTGTTTTTCTAGAGACTCATCCTGATTTTGCCAGCAATTGGGGACTGGTAGAGGATGACGAAACAGAAACCTGGTTAGGACGTGATCGAACCGCTTATGCATTAGATTCCCGTTCGGATGTCGATGTGCTCTTGGCGGAACCTTCTTATCTTGAAGCTATTGCCCAGCTCCACCACCAAACCTTTTCAGATGAAGTGGAAGCACCGGAAGTGAGCCACAGATACATTTCAGAGGCCTTGAAGGATCCTGATAGTCTGCTTTACATATTGCTCAAAGAAGGTCAAGTGATTGGTGTTTGTACGGTGGATGTATCTGGAAAATGCAATTACCTTTATGGACTTGCGATTGCTGAAGTCTATCGTGGGCAAGGCTATGGAAGCTATCTGGCAAAATCCCTCATCAACCAACTCATTGAGCAAAATGATAAGGCATTTCAGATTGCAGTGGAAGACAGCAATGTAGGTGCCAAACGCTTGTATGAAAAGATTGGCTTTGTCACACAGACTCAGGTGGTTTACATGAAGCCAAAAGAGTAGAAACAGAAAGGAAATGAAGCGTGTTAAAAATTTATGATACCATGTCTCGTGATTTGCGAGAATTTATCCCCATCGAGGAAGGAAAGGTCCGCATGTATGTTTGTGGTCCGACGGTTTACAACTATATCCACGTAGGGAATGCCCGCTCAACGGTGGCCTTTGACACGATTCGTCGCTACTTTGAGTATCGTGGCTACGAAGTTGCCTACATTTCCAACTTTACAGATGTGGATGATAAGATCATCAACCGTGCCAAAGAAGAAGGCATTACGCCACAGGAAGTGGCAGACAAGTATATTGCGGCCTTCCGTGAGGATGTGACGGCTCTTGGGGTCAAACCTGCAACCCGCCACCCTCGTGTGGTTGAGTTTATGGATGACATCATTCGTTTTGTCAATGATTTGATCGAAAAAGGCTATGCCTACGAGAGCCAAGGCGATGTCTATTTCCGTGTGGAAAAATCTCACAACTATGCAAAATTAGCCAATAAAACCCTAGAAGACTTGGAGTTAGGCGCTTCTGGTCGGACAGATGAGGAAACAGCTCGCAAGGAAAATCCAGTCGACTTTGCCCTCTGGAAAGCTGCCAAACCAGGAGAGATTTCTTGGGACAGCCCTTGGGGACCTGGTCGTCCTGGCTGGCACATTGAGTGTTCGGTCATGTCGACGGGGATTTTAGGGGATACTATTGATATCCACGGTGGTGGGGCCGATCTTGAGTTTCCACACCATACTAATGAAATTGCTCAGTCTGAAGCTAAAACAGGCAAGACTTTTGCCAATTACTGGATGCACAATGGCTTTGTCAATATTGATAATGTCAAGATGTCCAAGTCCTTAGGCAACTTTATAACCGTGCATGATGCATTGAAGACTATCGACGGCCAAGTGCTTCGCTTCTTCTTTGCAACCCAGCACTACCGCAAGCCCATTAACTTCACAGAAAAAGCGGTGCGCGATGCGGAGACCAACCTCAAGTATTTGAAAAATACCTATGAGCAACCGTTCACAGGAGAAGTAGATCCAGCAGACTTGCAAGGCTTTGTGGACAAGTTTATTGCCGCTATGGATGAAGATATCAATGCGGCAAACGGAATCACTGTCGTCTTTGAATTGGCTAAATGGATCAATTCAGGTCACTACAATCAAGACGTCAAAGATGCCTTGACCAAGATGTTAGAAGTCTTTGGAGTGGTCTTTGTCGAAGAAGTCTTGGATGCGGATATTGAAGCCTTGATCGCTGAACGTCAGGAAGCGCGGGCTAAGAAAGATTTTGCGCGAGCAGATGCCATTCGCGATGAATTGGCTGCACAAGGAATCAAGCTCTTGGATACAAAAGAAGGTGTAAGGTGGACACGTGATTGATGTCAATCTAATCAATGGGATTGCCCTTGCCTTTGAGGGAGATGCGGTCTATTCCATGTATATTCGCAGACACCTGATTTTTCAAGGTATGACCAAGCCTAATAAGCTTCACCAGGCTGCCACCCGCTATGTCTCTGCTAGGGCTCAGGCCAGCTTGATTGAAAGCATGCTGGAGCAAGAAATTCTGACGGAAAAAGAGTTGGAGATCTACAAGCGCGGTCGCAATACCAATAGCCATACCAAGGCCAAAAATGCGGATGTCGTGACCTATCGCATGTCGACGGGCTTTGAGGCTGTCATGGGCTATCTCCATATGACGGGGGAGTTCTCTCGTCTAGAAGAGCTGATTGACTGGTGCATCCAGCAAGTAGAAGAAGGAAGAAAGCAGTGAAAAATATCAGAGAGTGGTTTCCTCATGCAGAGGTGACGGATCAAGCCAATCCACCAGCTGGTTATGTAGCCATTCCCCTTCAGGCTCATCAATGGCTGCTGCTGAAGGAAGAAGAGCTAACCGAGCGAGAAAAACAATTGATTTCCTGGTTGGGTGGTGAAGAAGAGGTTGCCCCTAATCCTTGGTACCAGTACCTGATCGATGGAAAGGGAGAAGCCCCTCAAGTCATCAAAAAAATGCAGCTCGTCTATTGCCACCTCTCGCATTCAACAGCAGAAGGGACGGCTTCTTGGTTAGAGATGATGCAGACACTCTTGCCCAACTTTCGGGCAGTCTTGCAACTGAGTGGACAGGACTATGTACTCATTCTAGATCAAGAGCAGTCGCTGGTTGTGGCTGATATCTTAAAAGATACCGTCTCTGCCATGGAGTATGATTTCAACATTCGCTTATCCATCATGGTCGGGCAAATATGGACTGAGTCAAAAGCTGGGAAAGTATCTCCGGTTATCCGAGCAGAACAGGCCGTCTTTCGAGCTTGGATTCGAGAAGGTCATCAAGGTGTCTATCGCTTTTCTCAACTCTATCTGTGGGGAATCGAGCAGGCAGATTTGGATCTCACTCCAATCAAGGCAAGTTTGCATCAGTTGATTGAAAGTCAAGATCAATTGCAAGACATCATTGTCGCTCTTTGGGACAATGGGGCAGTTGTAACCAAGGCCGCCCAGCAACTCTATCTCCACCGCAATTCGCTCCAATACAAGATTGACAAGTGGGAGGAGTTGACGGGTCTTCAGTTGAAAAATCTGACAGATCTAGCCCTGTGCTATCATTTGGTCTTACAAGATGTCATTTAAACGGAATCAATCGAGAGTTTTGTGCAACTTGCACAAAACTCTTTTTCTTTTTTGTGAGACTTGCCATAGATTTGTAAAACGTTTTCATTTACAATAGAACTATAAAAATCAAAGGAGTACCATCATGGTAGAATTAAATCTTAAAAATATTTACAAAAAATATCCAAACAGCGAACACTACTCAGTTGAAGACTTCAACTTGGACATCAAAGACAAAGAGTTTATCGTTTTCGTAGGTCCTTCAGGATGTGGTAAATCAACAACTCTTCGTATGATCGCTGGTCTTGAAGATATCACAGAAGGTGAATGTTCCATCGATGGTACGGTTGTAAACAACGTGGCACCTAAAGACCGTGACATCGCCATGGTATTCCAAAACTACGCTCTTTACCCACACATGACTGTGTACGATAACATGGCATTTGGTTTGAAATTGCGTAAATACAGCAAGGAAGATATCGACAAACGTGTACAAGAAGCAGCTGAAATCCTTGGCTTGAAAGAATTCTTGGATCGTAAACCAGCTGACCTTTCAGGTGGTCAACGTCAACGTGTTGCCATGGGACGTGCCATTGTCCGTGATGCAAAAGTATTCTTGATGGACGAACCATTGTCAAACTTGGATGCGAAACTTCGTGTATCCATGCGTGCTGAAATCGCGAAAATCCACCGCCGTATCGGAGCTACAACGATCTATGTAACCCACGACCAAACAGAAGCGATGACACTTGCTGACCGTATCGTTATCATGTCTGCTACTAAAAACCCTGCAGGTACTGGTACAATCGGACGTGTAGAACAAATCGGAACTCCTCAAGAAGTTTACAAAAATCCAGTGAACAAATTCGTAGCTGGATTCATCGGAAGCCCTGCGATGAACTTCATCAATGTAAAATTGGAAGGTGGACACATCGTTGCTAATGGATTGAATTTGAAAGTTCCAGAAGGTGCTTTGAAAGTCTTGAAAGAAAAAGGCTATGATGGTAAAGAATTGATCTTTGGTATCCGTCCAGAAGACGTGAATACAGAAGCTGCATTCCTTGAAACTTTCCCAGAATCAGTTGTGAAAGCTACGATCTCTGTGTCTGAGTTGCTCGGTTCTGAATCTCACTTGTATTGCCAAGTTGGTGACAACGAATTCATCGCTAAGGTGGATGCGCGTGACTACCTTGGAACTGGTGAAACCATCGAACTTGGATTTGACTTGAACAAAGCTCACTTCTTCGATAAAGAAACTGAAAAAACAGTATACTAATACCTACTGACACGATAGAGACTGAGACAATGTGTCTCGGTCTCTTTCATTTTAAGGAGACAAAACATGGAAAAAGACTGGTGGAAGGGGAAGGTCGCTTATCAGATCTACCCAAAAAGCTTCAAAGACAGCAATGGAGATGGTGTTGGGGATTTAAAAGGCATCACGGAGAAACTAGATTACCTTCAAGACTTAGGGATTGATATTCTCTGGTTATCTCCTATTTACAAGAGTCCTTTTATTGACCAGGGTTATGATATTTCCAACTATTATGCCATTGACCCAATTTTTGGAACCATGGAAGATATGGAAGAGCTGATCGCGGAAGGCAAGAAGCGGGGCATTTCCATCATTATGGACCTGGTGGTTAACCACTGCTCCAGTCATCACGAGTGGTTCCAAAAAGCTTTAGCGGATCCAGATGGACCTTATGCGGACTACTTTTATTTCATCGAAAGTGACAAGGAACCCAACAACTGGGAAAGTTACTTTGGAGGCAGTGTCTGGGAACCAGTTCCTGGCACCAACAAATACTATCTCCATTCTTTCCACAAGGATCAGCCGGATCTCAATTGGCAAAATCCTGTCTTACGCGAAGAGATTTACAAGATGATCAATTGGTGGTTGGACAAGGGAATCGCTGGCTTCCGGATTGACGCCATTATCAATATCAAAAAGGATTTAGAATGGCGTTCGCTTCCGTCCGATCGTGACAATGGCCTGGTTCCAGTGCCGGAATCGCTGGTCAATGCCCAACCGATTGAACCTTTCCTGCGAGAGTTAAAGGAGCGAACTTTCGCCAAGTACAATGCCTTCACTGTAGGGGAAGTTCTCAATGAAACCGATGAAGAATTGCACTTCTTTATTGGAAAAGATGGTGTCTTCTCTTCCATCTTTGACTTCAAACAAACCATGCTGGGTCAGGAAGGAAAAGGCTGGTTCGACCATGCTCTTCCAACTGCAGATGAACTCAAGGAAAGTATTTTCCAAGCCCATGAGCGCGCGGATAGCATTGGGGTTCTTTCGACCATTATCGAGAATCACGACGAGCCTCGTGGGGTGTCCCATTATATTGCGGAAGGTCCAGTAAACGATACCAGTAAAAAAGCTCTGGGAACTATTCAGGTTTTGCGTAAGGGAATTCCTTTTATCTACCAAGGCCAAGAAATTGGGATGGAAAACCAAGTCTTTGAATCGGTGGAGGACTTTGATGATATCGCAACCATCAATGGCTACCACGTCGCGAAAGAAGCTGGTTTAAGCGAGGAAGAAGCCTTGGCCGCGATTGCCAACTACAGCCGGGACAATGCGCGGACACCCATGCAGTGGTCAGCGGAGCCAGGATTGGGCTTTAGCGATGGAACAGCTTGGTTGATCAGTCCCAAACCAAATGTTGCCATCAATGTGAAAGATCAAGAAAAGGATCCAAATTCCATCTTGAATTACTATCGCCAGTTGACGGCCTTGTATCGCCATCCCCTTTATGGAAATACCATCCGATTCGGAGATATGATCCCAGCGTATCGGGACCGTGAAAACATCATCGCCTTTGAACGCCGTGGGGACAAGCGTCTCTTGATTGTCAGCAATTTCCAAAATCGCCAGGCCACCTTGGAGTTGCCAGCTCCGATTAAAACGGTCGTTTTAAATAATACTGCTGGGTTGTTCCAAGAAGGAGACCAAGTGCTCGAATTGACCCCTTACCAAACGGTTGTGTTGGAATTGGCAGAATAGAAAAGAACCTTCGCATCTGCGAAGGTTCTTTTCATGTCATCCAGGTCTAAATCTGGAACTTACTCAACTTCTTTCTTTTTCAAGAGGAGGAAGCCTCCGCTAACGGCTAGCAAGAAGCCTGAAAGAACGAAGTGTGCGGTTGTGTCTTCTCCAGTTTGTGGCAATTGTGCCTTGGCTGGACTTTCTTGGAAGCTTTGTCCTACTTGGTAAGTCAAGGCTTGCACACTTTCTTCATTTTTAGTTGTCATTTCTTTTTGTGGAAGGAGGACTTTAGGAGTATCCTTCTTGGCTAAGATTGGCTGTGGATTGGTTGTTTGGTTATGAATTGGAACCACCACTTGATCTGGTTCTTTAGCTGGAATGTAATCCATCAAACTTGCCAACTTGCTGCCAAAGATCGCATTGGTTACCCAGCGGAAGAAGTGAACAGGGTGTTGACGGTTGGTTGGATTTCCTGCATAGACAAAGAGTGGTTGTCCCATCAGTTCTCCAGAGATGGCCATGACTTTGTTAGCCAGAACATCATTATGTGGCCACCAACCTGCAATATAATAATCGCTCGGAGCGATGCTCATCAAGGTCTTGAAATGCTCTGGAACCTTTTCAATCCAGTTTCCTGAGTTGGAGTAGAAGAGGGTATTCTTCTTGTATCCGCTGGTCAATGGATCCTGATCATCAATGATGGCTTTCATTAATCCTTCGTAGTCACTACCGCCTTTTAGTTTTTCAGCGTCAAATCCTGTAAGAACTCCCAATTTTTCCAATTTTTGCATGGCTTCCCCACCAATGACCAGGGTTGGTTTCTTACCAAAGATGGAAGCGTCAAAGCGGTTGCTTTCCAAAATAACAACATCCGCTTCTTCTGGCGTATTGACGATTTGGAAGCCTAATTTTTCAAGGACCAGACTAGTATGAGCAGGCGCATCTACTCCAGCCCAATTATAGTGGTAGTTTGGAGAGTAGACCTTCATCGGTTTCAAGGTTGGTCCGCTTGGCACCTTGTAGAGGGCATCACCATAAATAGCATAGTTTGGCAGGAGCGAAGCAAAGGTATCGCGGTCAACGATGTAGCCATCGTCTGTTAGGTAGACAGATTTTCCTTGTGCGATCGCCTGGTTGACAGCTTTAACGGCGCTAGCTGAGGTATTTGCGATCACATAGTAAGGAGCTTTTGGATCGATCTCAGAGGTACGAGTGGCACGGGTGGTGGTGACTTCTCCTAATTTTCCGTTGAAAAGACCATCCGCAAAGACAGGTTCGGACTTGAACCCTCTCATATCAGGGAAGTTGACCAGCAACTCTGCGTACATAGCAGCCCAGGCAGATTCGTTGGAGCCCTTGTAGAGAATGTGGTTGGCATAGCCACGTTTGGCTTGGGCCATGTCAATGACCAAGTCCCCTTTTTTATAGTTGCCAATATCTTCTTTGAGTTCCTTGACGAGGACACCATTGCGTTTGAAGTAGTCGATCATATTGAAGGCTTCTTGGGCATCGTTGTCTTTGTCGAGGCTCATTGGGATGACGTAGTAGTCTGGGAAGAATTTCGGACGACCATTTTTCACACGTCCAACGACTTCCCCATTTGGGCCAACCAGTTCATTTTCGGCTTTTGGATCTTCGGTTTTATTGAGACCACGCAGGTAGAAGTTGAGACGCATCTCAAGGAGACGGTCCGGATCTTGGTTGAGGAAGTCAATCCCTCCTAGGACAGCATTGCGACCTGCTTTGTAGGATTCTTCATTTCCTTCCGGAATTTCGATAGTATGGCCTAAGATACCATGGTAGACAGCATAAACTCCTGTATAGCCAGAGAAGGAGTCATCCCAGCCATCGCCCCAATCCAATTTAGGAATGATGTAACTATCGTATTTAGAATTGGCAACTCCTGCCCGTCCCATATGATGGGCATTTTCTAGCATCAGGTCTGACAGAAGATCGTATTCGAAGTTCGGATCATGTGGTGGCGTTGCAGGTTCGATTAAGAATTCTTTGACAAAACCGTGTAAGTCGTAGAGAGCGATCGGATTCCATTTGTTGATCATTTGGATAACCGTGCGAACTTCAGGGTTGGTTTGGTAGCTGGCATCCCGGTTTGGATCGAGCCCGTTTGCTAGGGCCCGCAGGTTGAGAGCATCCCCATCTGGGTTTTCCGTGAAGTCAAATAAGAAAATGAATTTGTTTAAGAGAGTTGGGATGTCCAGGGTCACATTCTTGACGTTACCAGCTTCGTCTGTCGTTTTAAAAGTGACTTGATTTTCTGTAGCGAAGGTATGGAAGAGGCCTGTGATGATATCAATGCCTGGCTGTTCATCCGCGTGGGTGTTGTGGACTAAGACAGGTAATTTGTAATCCAAGGTCTTGTCTTTTAGTGCGGCCAGCATTTCACTTGGCTTAGTCAAAGCTGTAGGGTTGGTACTAGAAAGGTAGTGATCAATGCTGGCTTGGTCCTTGCTCACGATCCCCATCTTCATATCCCGGCCTTGGGCACTCTTGCCAAGAGTTTCCAGCTGCACTAAACGATCGGGTTTCGCTTCTTCCTTGGATTTTTCGATGGCAGCCAGCATCTCTTCATGTGTATGGTAGTCTTGGTAAGGTCTAAAAACAAGGGTTTTATTGATGGTCACACCTAAGTCTGCATTGGTCCCGACCAGTTCATGGTTGCCGATGTAGTTGCGGTAAGTCCGGCGAATATTATTTGGGCTACGAAGACTGAGATCTTCACCAAAGAGATCCTGCACGTCAATGTGGAGATCCAGATCATTGCCGTTTGCGGTCTCTGTGATAGTAAGGAATGGATCCTTGCTCAGTGTTCCTGTCTCCATATCCCAGGTTTTCCACTCAGAGAGAGGTTTATTGTCTAAGGTCCAGCTGATCTTGCCAGCAGCTTGAGCTTTTTCTTGGACTTTGTCATCAATCGTACTCTTTTCAGAGAGATAAATGGTGCTATCCGTCAATCGAGTCGCTTGGTCAGCGGTCGTTGTAGCACGGGTAGTGCTTGGACTAGCGGTTGGAGCAACTTCTGTTGTAGAAGCCGCATCAGAAGTCGCTGCGGTTTCTGTAGAACTAGCAGGAGTTACTTCTGTGGATGCAGCGGGACTGGTCGTCTCGGCGGTCACAGGTTGCTCAGTAGCAGGTGTCGCTTCAAGGGCCGTGCTAGGCTCTGTTTGAGGCGCTTCTAAGCTATCGGCTGAAGCTTGGCCATGACCGATAACGGAAAGCAAGACAGCCGCTGAGAGGCTGAGTGTTGTAGTGTACAAATGTTTCTTATACGAAGACTTCATATAGAAGACCCTCCTTAAAAAGTTATTTTCCGTTTCTAGTATACCATTTTAGGAAAGTGTTTACAACAAAACCCCGAATAAAAAAGCCTTTGCATTTGGCAAGGGCTTTTTTGTCTATTCTGTTTCCTTATGAAATTGTTGGTAAAAATCAACCTTGACCTGGATAAAAGTTTCTAAGTCTCTTAAGAGTTGGAGCAAGGTGGCGCGTGTTTCGAATTCTTCACGGGTCTTAGGAAGAGGACGTTCGCGAAAGATCGCCAAATACTGACTAATATCATCTAGAAGATCTTGGGCAGGATTTTCCTGACTTAACTGTTGGGCCGTCTTTTTAAATAGTTGTGCCAGGATTATGCTTTCACTCGCCGCCAACTGACAACGGTTGACGTTTTCTGCCATATCCCGCAGAATATCGTTTTGCCGCTTGCGCATTTCGAAGTAGTGAATATGGTAGTTGGTTTGGTGAAAGAGGTGGTTGGAATGGTCCAGATAAACTAGCTTCAAAGCATCCTTTAGGATACCATCCAACTCCTTAATCAACCGAGCATCATTGCGACCATCCCCTTTACCAAGTAATTCCGCAAAACGACCAAGGATCTTTTTCAGTTGGTCTTCGACAACATCATGGTAATGATCGATCGCTCCCTGATTAGAAGGCATATAGAGATTGGCCAGCAAGGCAAAGCTGGTCCCAATTAAAAAGAGAGCAAGTTCATTGAGCAAGAGCCCCCAGGAGGTAGACTGCTCAATCAAGAGGTGGGTGACCAACACCGTACTAGGGGTGATGCCGATCTGCCAGCCTAATAGGAAGGCGCAAGGAGCATAGAGAGCGATAAAGACTCCCAGTGCCCAAAGGTTGAACCCTAAAAAGGAAAAAGCGAGACTTCCGATAGCAAGGGCCAGTAAGGTCGACATAAAGCGCTGGTAGGCCTGCTTAATGGTACTGCGTCGCGTATCAGAAATACTCAAGATGGCAATGACGCCAGCTGAGATAGCATAGGTCAAGCCCAGAGCATAAGCAAGGGCTGCTGCTAAACAGGTGGCCAAGGTGAGCTTGATGGTTCGTTGAAAAAGAGGCATGGCTTCCTTTCTAGTTTGCTTCGTTCATTGAGATAGATTTGATTTCATTATATCATGAATTGGCCTCTTCCTCCTTTCTTGTGGTATACTAGTTCTATGGAAAATAACGATATCGTATACGGTGTCCACGCAGTCACCGAGGCTTTACAAGCCAATACAGGCAATAAATTATATATTCAAGAAGACCTCCGAGGAAAAAATGTCGACAAGATCAAGGCCTTAGCAGCTGAGAAAAAAGTGTCGATTTCTTGGACGCCAAAGAAAACCCTGCAGGAAATGACGGAAGGAGCTGTTCACCAAGGCTTTGTTCTCCGTGTGGCAGCCTTTGCTTACACAGACTTGGCAGCGATTCTGAAACAGACAGCCCAAGAAGAGAACCCTCTTTTATTGATTCTCGATGGCTTAACAGATCCGCACAATCTTGGATCTATCTTACGGACAGCTGATGCGACCAATGTCTCAGGAGTCATCATTCCTAAGCACCGAGCGGTTGGGGTAACCCCAGTGGTGTCAAAAACTTCTACCGGAGCAGTGGAACACATTCCCATTGCGCGTGTGACCAATCTTAGCCAAACCTTAGACAAGCTAAAGGAAGAGGGCTTCTGGATCTTTGGGACCGACATGAACGGCACGCCATCTCATCAGTGGAATACGGCTGGCAAGTTAGCCTTGATCATTGGCAATGAAGGAAAAGGGATCTCAGCCAACATCAAAAAACAAGTCGATGAGATGATCACCATTCCCATGAATGGTCATGTGCAAAGCCTCAATGCCAGTGTGGCAGCAGCCATCCTTATGTATGAGGTCTTTCGCAATCGACTATAATCCTAGAAAGGCAATGATATGAAACGAAAAATCTTATTGGTTGACGGCTATAATATGATTGCCTTTTGGCAGGAGACCCGCCAGCTCTTTCAAAAAAGTGAGCTCGATGCAGCCCGCAATATCCTCCTGCAAAAACTGAGCCACTATGCTAGCTTTGAAGGGATCGAAGTCATCTGTGTCTTTGATGCCCAGTATATGCCAGGAGTGCGGCAGACCTATGAGGAGTTCAATGTTCAGGTGGTCTTTACCGGCGAGGATGAAACGGCAGATGACTATATCGAGCGTTTGGCGGCAGAGCTTAATACGCCCCTCCACCAAGTTTCGGTAGCGACCAGTGACTTAAATGAGCAATGGACCGTATTTGCTCAAGGGGCTCTTCGGGTATCTGCCAGAGAGTTAGAAAAACGGGTCGCAGTCGTCAAAGGAAACCTCAACCAGGCGCAGCGAGTGGTCAACGATCAAAAACCACCCATGCGACCACTCGATCACGAAGTATTGCGACAATTACAAGAAATGATGGGAGACAAGTAATGACATTTGCTATTTTGACAGATTCGACCGCAGATTTAGACCAAAACTGGGCCAAGGAACATCAGGTGACCATTCTTGGCTTGACCATTGAGTTAGATGGGACGGTTTACCAGACAGTAGGCCAAGCTCAATTGACCAGCCCTGAGCTTTTAGAAGCCATGAAAAATGGGGCCAAACCGACAACCAGTCAGGTCAATGTGGGCCAATTTCAGGAAACCTTTAAACAATTTGCCAAAGAAGGAAAAGATCTGCTTTATGTGGCCTTTTCATCAGTCTTATCTGGGACCTATCAGAGTGCAGTCATGGCACGAGACCTGGTTTTAGAAGACTACCCGGAAGCCGTGATCGAGATTGTCGATCAGAAGGCTGCTGGGATTGGAGAGGGTTATCTGGTCATGCGAGCAGTAGCTGCGCGTGATGCAGGTCGTTCATTAGCAGAAGCCAAAGAAGAAATCATGGACCTAGCGCCAAAACTGCGGACTTATTTCCTAGTTGATGACCTCTACCACCTCATGCGTGGCGGCCGTCTCTCAAAAAGTGCCGCGATCATGGGAAGTTTGGCCAGCATCAAACCCATTCTCTGGATTGATGCGGAAGGGGAATTGGTCCCAATTAGCAAGGTTCGCGGACGCAAAAAAGCTGTCCGAGAATTACTGGAGCTGATCAAAGCCGATATCGGTGAAAGCACAGCCTTGGTATCTTATACCAACGATCTAGAAGGAGCCGAAGCACTGAAGCAAGAAATGCTTGCGCTTGAAGGCATCGATGAAGTCCTCGTGATGCCTCTTGGACCGGTTATTTCAGCCCACGTCGGCCCGAATTCCTTGATCGGATTTGTCATTGGAAAAGAAAATCGTAAATAATTTTCCAAATCGGTTGACTTTTATCTTAGAATTTTGATACAATAGTAGGCGGTATTGTTTACCCCATTTGTAAGGCCCCGGAACCTTTCAAATAACTCGCGGACCGGAACATCCGCCCTGTAAACAAAAACGACATTCATATAGGAGAAATCATGAACAAAACTACATTCATGGCTAAACCAGGCCAAGTAGAACGCAAATGGTACGTTGTTGACGCAACTGATGTACCTCTTGGACGCCTTTCAGCAGTTGTTGCTAGCGTGCTTCGCGGAAAAAACAAACCAACATTCACACCTCACACTGATACAGGTGACTTCGTAATCGTTATCAATGCTGAAAAAGTTAAATTGACTGGTAAAAAAGCAACTGATAAGATCTACTACACTCACTCAAACCACCCAGGTGGATTGAAATCAATCTCTGCTGGTGAACTTCGTTCTAAAAATGCAGTACGTTTGATCGAGAAATCAGTTAAAGGTATGCTTCCACACAATACTCTTGGCCGCGCTCAAGGTATGAAATTGAAAGTATTCGTTGGGGCTGAGCACACTCACGCTGCACAACAACCAGAAGTTCTTGATATTTCAGGACTTATCTAAGGAAAGGAACAATAAAGTATGTCACAAGCACAATATGCAGGTACTGGACGTCGTAAAAACGCTGTTGCACGCGTTCGCCTTGTTCCAGGAACTGGTAAAATCACTGTTAACAAAAAAGATGTTGAAGAGTACATCCCACACGCTGACCTTCGTCTTGTAATCAACCAACCATTCGCAGTTACTTCAACTGCAGGTTCATACGACGTTTTCGTTAACGTTGTAGGTGGTGGATACGCTGGTCAAGCAGGAGCAATCCGTCACGGTATCGCTCGTGCCCTTCTTCAAGTAGACCCAGACTTCCGCGATTCATTGAAACGCGCAGGACTTCTTACACGTGACTCACGTAAAGTTGAACGTAAGAAACCAGGCTTGAAAAAAGCTCGTAAAGCATCACAATTTAGTAAACGTTAAAACTTATTTAAACTTATTGAAAGCATTTCGTATCAAAAATACGGGATGCTTTTTCTGTTCACCCCAAATTTTTGTAACTAGGTGATACTTGAAATTAATACAAATTTGGTTGTTTTTGATAAATCTAAGCAACACTAAATGATGAAGTGAAAGGGGATGAATCTTTGATAGTATTCATTTATTGTGAAATATGATATATTTATTAATTAGATGGATGAATACTTCTAGAGTTAAATATAGCATAATAGGGACAGACTTTTTGGTTTATTTTTGTTTGTAGTCGGATTATGAAAGAATATCCAATATTATGCGATAAGATAGAATGTTACAAAAAAGAAAGGGGATGCAATCCGATGAAGAAAGACAGATTAATTGTATTGACAGATGCTGTTCTAGCAATTATTATGACCATCTTGATTTTAGAGTTAGAAAAACCAACAACACCAAGTCTTGAAGCTTTTTGGGATTTACGGCAAAATTTCTTTGCTTGTTTTCTTTCCTTTTTCTGGTTGGGATCGTTATGGATGGCACTAAACACATTATGGGAAAAGGTTGAGAAAATTTCCTCAGAAATTATTTGGTGGAATTTGTTTCTACTCTTGGAGCGGCAGGAGTTCTCTTTGGAGAATTTCATGCCATCCAAGATACCAGTCTGAATGATGTGGTGGACCGGATCTATATAAATGTCAAGGATTTACCGTTTCAGTCCTTGGGAGCTTTAGCTAATATCCTGTCTGATGTTAAGAAGGGACTGATTCAAGACAGTCATATCTGGTCTTTCTTCCAGTCATTTTTCAAACAATATCAGTTGATAATCAGCTTAAATCAGATCTATCAGTTTGTCTATCTTTCTCTGATGGAGATCATGTCCTATCTTCACTTTGATTATTGGAAAAAACGGCTCGGTCAGGAGCTAGTATGAATAAGGAGAACAAATGAGACGTTTAAAAATGTTATGGCATATTATACAGGTTACGGGTTTTACTCGGTTTGCTCTGAGTTTTGTGACCTTTGTTTTTGGGTCAGGAGGCGTGCTTTTCCTAGTTGAACCTGCTATCACAAATTACGGAGACGGTCTTTGGTATGCTTTTGTGACTTCGACGACTGTCGGCTACGGGGATCTCCTAGCTGTGACCTTGATTGGAAGGATTACCAGTGTCTTCTTGACGATTTATGGGCTCATATTTTTTGGCTGTTTATCAGCTGTTATTATTAATTATTATACCGATTTAAATAAGGAAAGAGGAGAGGACAAATGACTGCCAATTATTCAACACGGGAATACCGTGAGAAATTATACGATGACCTTCATGTTCGATTGAGAGATACAGCGATTTTGATGTGTGCAATTTTTATTGCCTCTATCGGTCTAAATATGAATTCAACAGCTGTTATTATTGGAGCCATGTTAATTTCACCTCTCATGACACCGATTGTTGGACTGGGATTCGGTTTAGCTATTTTTGATACGCGTTTAATCAAGCAATCTCTAGAGGTTTTATTGACTCAAGTGTTGGTCAGTTTGCTTGTCTCGACTCTGTATTTCTGGATTTCTCCCTTGTCTTATGCAAGTAGCGAGTTGATCGCACGAACCTCTCCAACCATTTGGGATGTTCTCATTGCTATTGCTGGTGGGATTGCTGGTGTGATCGGTTCAAGGAAAAAAGAAGCAAACAATATCGTGCCAGGAGTAG
>NZ_KV811500.1:194115-194463 GCF_001813105.1 Streptococcus sp. HMSC072C09
AAAAAGAAGCAAACAATATCGTGCCAGGAGTAGCCATTGCTACAGCTTTGATGCCGCCTATCTGTACTGCTGGCTATGGTTTAGCTAATGGGAATGTACGATTTTTATTGGGGGCTCTCTATCTTTTCTTGATCAACTGTGTCTTTATCATGCTAGCCAACATTGTTGGAACAAGAATTTTGATGAGAAAATCTCCTTTAACTTCATTTAAAGAGCTGAGCATTAAAATGAGAATTGGCTTGATTTCTTTGATTGTATTGTTGATTCTTCCAGCTAGCTATTCGGCAGTTACTCTGACAATAGAACAAGCGCGCAAAGAAGGGATCAAACAGTTTGTAGGAAAAGAGT
>NZ_KV811500.1:194563-226025 GCF_001813105.1 Streptococcus sp. HMSC072C09
AAGAAGGGATCAAACAGTTTGTAGGAAAAGAGTTCGCCAATTATACGGTTATTAATCAAGTCTACAAGTCAAGTAACAATGAATTGGTCTTGACGGTTGTTGGAGATCCGATTTCAGAAGAAGAATTAGAAACACTCCACCAAAAACAAGCCTCTTACGGTATTCAATCTGTTCAATTGAAAGTGAATCAAGTTCAGAACTCGCCAACATTAGATAGTGAAGCGACCAAGGAATTTTATGAAAACATTGACAAGTATATTGATCAAAAACTCTCTGAAAAAGATTCACAAAACGATCTCGTAAAAGAAAATGAAGCAGACAAGGATTGAGGACAATGAACTGAATCGGTTTTTACGCCGTGTTTTTCTTGTATCTTCCTCTTTCTTACTTATAGCAGGTTGTTTTTGCTTGAATAAGAAATAAATTAGAAGTTCTATCATCTAAGAAAAATGATGAAAAAAATCATTTAACTAATGGTGTGAACGTTTAGTGTTTATCAGCTCCATTCTCTGTAATTTTGGGGGTAAAATCCACACCATTTAGATAAAATTAGTTGAATTTGATTGGAAAAACGCTTTTATAAAAGCGGAGAAAAGTCTTGATATTACGCTGTTTTTAGTCCAACTGAAATTCATACTTTCCAAACCAGGCTTGAAAAAGGCCCGTAAAGCATCACAATTTAGTAAACGTTAATTCGTTACTGGACAGCAGAATACAAACGAAAACACTTTGCATCTTGCAAGGTGTTTTTTGTATGAGAACTAGCGGTGCGCAATTAGGATAGCTCTAGCGACTTTAGTCGCATAGAGATATGCTATGCACAGTTGCCTCAAGAAAACAATGCTTCTTGGTCCACCCTGTTAGACAAGCTTCAAAACCAAGGAATCCAACAGATTTCTCTTGTAGTTACAGATGGCTTTAAGGGGCTTGAGCAGATTATCAGTCAGGCTCACCCATTAGCTAAACAACAATGTTGCTTAATTCATATTAGTCGAAATCTAGCTAGTAAAGTGAAACGAGCAGATAGAGCGGTTATTCTGGGGCAATTTATAATGATTTATCGTGCTGAAAATTTAGAAATGGCAGGACAAGCTTTAGAGGACTTTCTCGCCGAATGGAAACCAAAGTATAGGAAAGTCATGGAAAGTCTGGAGAAGACGGATAATCTTTTAACTTTTTATCAGTTTCCCTACCAGATTTGGCACAGCATGTATTCGACAAACCTCATTGAGTCTCTTAACAAAGAAATCAAACATCAAACGAAAAAGAAGGTTCTTTTTCCTAATGAGGAGGCTCTGGAACGTTACTTAGTTACGTTGTTTGAAGATTATAATTTCAAGCAAAGTCAACGAATCCATAAAGGGTTTGGTCAATGTTCTGATACACTTGAAAGCTTATTTAATTAACACTCCGTAACTCTACTTAAGTGTTTACACATAATTATTTACAGTATCAAAAAATAAAGTATATTGTTTTCATCATAATATAATTAAATATCAGTATAGAGAATTTTATCTATATATCAGATATCAGCAATTGCTTTTGCTGTCATTTTTCGCTACAATAGTTACAAGGAGGAAATAAACATGTTAAAAGAAGTATTAAACGTCGCAAAAGTTGCGAAAAAATCATCTCTCTTCTTAGGAGGGGTAGCATTTGGGACGCTTGGCTTGAAAGTCTTAGCAAGTAAAGAAGCTAAGAAAGGCTATTCTAAGGCCTTGGCTAAAGCTTACAAATTGAAAGATGGACTGGATGCATCTGTTTCTGTTGTAAAACAACACGGTGATGATGTTTTACAAGACGCTAAATATTTATACGAACAGGAAAAGAAAGAAGAACAATTAGATAGCCTGACAGGTGAATAATATGTCTTTTAAAGTGCTACACAGAGGATATCAACATATCCGATTATCGTCCTCGTTTTCACTGACCTTGGATATTCAAGATTATCTTCGTTCCTTGGCTAAAGATGAAAAAGGGATCGACTCTATTCAGTTTTATATGGATCAGCAGCACTTTACTCTACGTATGAAAGAAGGCTTCTCTGTATTAGAAAATGCAGAGGCCTTTTTAAAAAAAATTGACAAGGGGAAAGTTTCGGACTTGATGACTCTTCCCATTCGTAGAGAAGAGAGTGCTTATTCAATTGTATCGGGTGCAGCGATTAAGCGTTTGCTGTTTCGAAGTTTTGTACCCTACCCTATTCGTTATATTTGGACTTGTTATCAGGCTTTGGGTTATGTCAAAGAAGCCTATCAAACTTTAGCGCGCAAGGAACTAACCATGGAGGTCTTGGACTGTTCGGCCATTTTGTTGTCCTTGTTTATGAACCAATCCAAGACAGCTAGCAACATCATGTTTATGCTTGATTTGGGTAATCATCTGGATCAGTGGTCTTTAAAAAAAACAGCAACAGATTTGGAACAAAGCCTTCTTGCTAAAGAAAGTGATGTTTTCTTAGTGCGGGGAGACATGGTCATCAGCATCAAGAGTTCTGATGTTCAAGTAGGTGATGTATTAGTTGTCTCCCAAGGTAATGAAATCTTGTTTGACGGCCAAGTGGTTTCAGGATTAGGCATGGTCAATGAGAGTTCCTTGACTGGAGAGAGCTTCCCTGTTGAAAAGAAAGAGGGAGATTCTGTATGTGCGAATACTGTTTTGGAAACAGGAGAGTTAAGAATTCGTGTGACTGATAATCAGATAAACAGTCGTATTTTGCAACTCATCAATCTGATGAAAAAATCTGAAGAGAGTAAGAAGACAAAACAACGTCATTTTATTAGGATGGCAGACAAGGTTGTAAAATATAACTTCTTAGGTGCTGGTTTGACTTATCTGTTAACAGGTTCGTTTTCAAAAGCCATTTCCTTTTTATTGGTGGATTTTTCATGTGCTCTAAAAATATCCACACCTGTAGCCTACCTTACGGCCATAAAGGAAGGTCTAAATCGAGAAATGGTTATTAAAGATGGTGATGTATTAGAAAAATATCTGGAAGTGGATACTTTCTTGTTTGATAAAACGGGTACCATCACGACGAGTTATCCTTTGGTTGAAAAGGTTCTTCCTTTCGGAGATTATACTGAGAAAGATATTTTAAGAATAAGTGCATGTTTGGAGGAACATATCTATCATCCTATTGCCAATGCAATTGTTAAACAAGCTGAAATTGAAGGCATTGAACACGAAGAAATGCATGGCAAGCTTCAGTATGTTGCAAGCAAAGGGATTAAATCGCAAATTGATGGTCAATCGGTTGTCATTGGAAATTATGTACTAATGCAAGACGAACAGGTAAGAATTAGTTCTGAGCAGCTGGCCTTGATTGAGCAATATAAGACTCATTACAATTTATTGTTTTTGGCTTATAAGAAAGAATTAATTGGGATGTTTTGTATCCACACTCCCTTGAGAAGCGAGGCGAAAGTTGCATTGAAAAAGCTAAAGCGCCAAGGGAAAAAACTGATTCTGGCAACTGGTGATACGTTGGCTAGAACAGAAGAGTTGGTTAAAGATCTGCCATTTGACAACGTTTATACTGATTTAAAACCAGATGGTAAGTTTCAGTTGGTTCAGGAATTACAGAAAGCTGGCCGAACTATTTTGATGGTTGGAGACGGGTTAAACGACTCTGCTGCCTTGACGCTTGCAGATATTGGGGTTGTGATGAATGAAAGTGCTGATATTTCTAAGCAGATGAGTGATATTTTATTATTAGATAATCGTTTAGATTTCTTCGAGGAATTGAATTCTTTATCTGAATCGTTGCAGAAATTAATTCAAAGAAATATTCAAGAAACAGTTGTAATAAATGGAAGTTTAATTGGATTTGGGTTGTTAAATTGGTTAAGCCCATCTAATCTTTCGATATTGCACAATCTGACTACTTTAAGAATCGTCCTTCGTAGTCTTTCTATTAAAAGTAGGTAAGAGACCGAGAAGCTGAGGTTATAAAAACTAAAAGGAGTTGTCTCATTTGAGAATAACGGCTCTTTGTCAACTGTAGTGGGTTGGTGGAAAATTATACCCTGGAGAGGACCAAATTGGTTCTCTCCTTTTAAATATTGAAAAAACCATTGGCAGTGGACATACTTTAAGATTATATATTTCTGAAACTAGTTTCACAATACAAATATTGACATGCAATTATTAATTGGTGGATTTTAAGTTGACATCTATAAATTTTAATGTTAGAATACATTCAAAAATATATTTGAATGAGGTGTTTTATGATTCAAAATATTGTTACTTCAATAATCCTGTATTCTGGGACAGCCGTAGACTTACTTATTATCCTAATGTTATTTTTTGCCAAAAGAAAAAGCAGAAAAGACATCATTAACATCTATTTAGGACAATTTCTAGGCTCTGTTAGTCTAATATTGCTAAGTTTACTTTTTGCATTTGTCTTAAATTATATTCCTAGTAAAGAGATTTTAGGTTTACTCGGTTTGATTCCAATTTTCCTAGGCCTCAAAGTTTTGCTTTTAGGAGATTCTGATGGAGAAGCTATTGCAAAAGATGGTTTGCGAAAAGACAATAAAAACTTGATTTTTCTAGTCGCTATGATTACTTTTGCAAGTTGTGGCGCTGACAATATTGGTGTCTTTGTCCCATATTTTACAACCTTAAATTTAGCGAATTTGATAGTGACTTTACTTACTTTTCTAGTCATGATTTATCTCTTGGTTTTTTCTGCCCAAAAATTGGCACAAGTCCCTTCTGTTGGAGAAACTTTGGAAAAATATAGCAGATGGTTTATTGCCGTTGTCTATTTAGGATTGGGGATGTATATCCTGATTGAAAACAACAGCTTTGACATGCTGAGGGCTGTGTTCGGCTAGGAGAAAAAATTATGAAAAAAGATAGTATCTGTCAAGTGGATGTTATAAATCAACAAAATGTTATAACCGCAACGAACTACCTTGAAAAGGAAAAAGTCCAAAAATCACTTCGTATTTTATCAAAGTTTACCGATAATAAACAGATAAATATCATCTTTTATCTCCTTGCTGTTGAAGAACTCTGTGTCTGTGATATAGCCTGTTTACTAAATCTCAGTATGGCATCTGCCTCTCACCATCTTCGTAAACTAGCCAATCAAAACATCTTGGATACTAGAAGAGAGGGGAAAATTATATATTATTTTATAAAAGATGAGGAAATCAAAGACTTTTTTAATCAACTAGGATAACAACTATTTTTACTACTTTATCATGATTATATATAGGACTTATCTATGAAATTTTTTGATGAAAATTACTCACAAGAAAGACTACTCGTAGCAAATGTTTAAGAAAAAAGTATAATTTAAAGCAAAGCGACCTAGGTAATGCAGGTCAAGTTAGCCAAGTTGAAAAGGGAGGAATTTGAAAGGATTTGTATCTTTTATTTTTTGTTTCATTTATGTCCTATGCTACTGGAATAGTTAGTAGTCATTTCATGAATCATACGGCACAGCTCTTTTATGGACTGATCGTTATTGTTTCAACGGTAGCAAACTGGTTTTTACATAAAGTAATTGATAAACCCAATATAGATCAGAAAGAATTACTTGAAGCTAACGCACAATATAGAAAGTTATTGATACCTGACCAAATAATTAAAGGAGTGGGATTGATTCTATCCTTAATTCTCTATCCTCCGATTATGATGTATAGTGTTTTAATTGCGGCATTTTACATCATAACTTTAAAAACACTATCTGAAAAAAGAGTGAATAACTAAAAAATGGTGATCAAAGTTAGGTGTATTATTTTAATGCTCACAGACCTAAACTATTCCCCTATTTATAATCTATTGATTCATATTTTATGAAATTAATCAGTAGATATCGTTCTGAAAAGCCTTGATAATACGCTGTTTTTAGTCCAACTGAAACCCATACTTTCCAAACCAGGTCTTAAGAAAGCTCGTAAAGCATCACAATTATCAAAACGTTAATCAACACGATACTATCAACGTTTACAGACATTTAAGAAATTTCTCTTGGATGTCTTTTTTTGTCTAGCTAAATTTTACAAATTGGGCAATTTAGGTTACTCAATAATATAAAAAAGATAAAAATTTAAAGTTCGAATTTTAATTTTAAAAAAAGTAATTATTATTGAATATCTGTTCAAACATTTTTTCTTTTCTAAGGTTAATATAAGTATATATAGTTTAAAAAAGGAAGTCAAACATCTTGCTCATAGATTTTTGCATTTTTAAAAAATACATTTTGTCATATAATAATGTGGAAAATTGACGGATTCCTTAAATAATCATATAATATGAAAATGTAAACCCTTACATACTATTCTACTTATACTTGATAAAATGCAAGTTCTTGAGGATCTATAAATATACAGACACTCTTCTATTTATAAAGTGAAATAAAGAATCACGGAGAAAGTTTATGGATATTAAAGAGACATTCAACCAGCTAGACAATACAAAATTTAATGATTTCAATAATCGCCTTGAAGGTTTTGAGAAACTTTTTAAAGACAAATATTATTTTACCCATCCCGAAGATTTTAGCTCAATCTTTAGCATTTTGGTAAAGTATGGAAAAAGTACAAGTAAATATATTTTATCGAAAGGAGAGATATATGAGTGAAATAGTTATTAATGCTCAGAATTTATCTAAAAATTTTTATAATTTTGATTCAAGACTCCCATTTATCAAGAGATTTTTGAAACGTAATCAAATAACGATTCGAGCTGTTCAAGATATTAGTTTTACGATTAAGAGAGGGAGTATAGTTGGCTTTATTGGGAGTAATGGAGCTGGTAAATCCACAACGATTAAAATGTTGACTGGGACTCTTTATCCTAGTTCCGGAAAATTAGAAGTGAATGGAGAAATTCCATTTGAAAGAAGTATAAATTTTAGAAAAAAAATTTCAATAGTAGTAGGAAATAAATTACAGTTATTTCAAGATGTTTCGGCTATAGATTATTTTCAATTGATTGGTACTTTATATGAGGTAGAACCGGCGATTTTACAAGAACGAATTCAGGAGTTAAGCAATTTGTTGAATGTAAAAGATCAGCTTTACCAGCAGGTCCGGACCCTCTCTCTTGGACAAAAAATGAAAATGGAGTTTATCGCGGCATCTTTAACAAGTCCGGAAATATTATTTTTAGACGAGCCTACTATAGGGTTAGATATACAGTCTAAAAAAGATATCAGAACATTTTTAAAGAAAATGAATGAAGAATGTCATACTACTATTATTTTAACGAGTCATGATATGGATGATATTTCGTCTGTTTGTGACGAATTAATCGTCATTGACAAAGGAAAAATTATTTTGCAGGAGTCAATGGATGTTATTTTATCTAAATTTTCTGATTTTAAATATTTAAAGATAAAAATGACATTAGATTTGGTACCAGAGTTATGCTCTGTTAAAGGAGTAGTAGTCATTTCTCAAACAAAATCGGAATGTATACTAAAAATACCTAGAGATTTTGTCTTTGAGACATTAGAATCAATCAATAAGCTTGTAGATATAGAAGATTTTGAAATATCAAATCTTTCTTTAGAAGAAATTATTTTACAAAACTATTTTACAAAAAAGGAGCACAATTGAAAAAAGAAATGTCTATTATTCTGATATCATTTCGATCTATTTTGAACTATAAATCAAGTGTACTATTGTTAATGTTACAGGCAAGTATACAAATTATGATATCAGTATTTTTATGGACGTATATATATCAGAGTAACCAGATAAATATAGCAGGATATGATTTTACCTCAATGGTTCAATACTATTTGGGGACTATAATTTTTTCATATTTTGTTTTTTATCCAGTTGATTGGGAAATCAATGACGATGTTCATTCAGGAAATTTTTTTAGCATATTAATAAAACCTGTTACTTTTTATAAGTATTATTTTTGTAAAATGCTTGGAGATAGGCTTGCTCATTTATTATTTATCATCATTCCTGTCATTTTATTCTCCAGTGTTTATTACAAGAATGAGTTATTAACCATTGAAATTCTTATTTTAGGAAGTATTGCAATTATTCTATCTATGGTTCTATGGTTTTTAATATCATGTTGTGTAGGTATGCTTTCTTTTTGGTTAGAAAATATATTTTTTGTCCTTACTGTTAAAGAAATAGTAATTCAGTTTTTATCAGGAATATTATTGCCTTTAAGTTTTTTTTCAAATAATTTTCGTCTGTTTTTAGATGTATTACCTTTTAAATACTTAGTATATGAACCGCTTCAGATGTTTAGTAATGATACATATAAATTAATAGACTATTTGAGAATTATTTGTATTCAATTGATTTGGTGCATCATTTTTTATATTATATCAAGATTCATATTGAGAAAAGGAGTGGAGCACTTCTCAAATGTGGGAGGATAAAATGTTTAGAATAAAAGTAATTTTTAGGCTACTTCATTTTGGTTTTAAATCTGATATGAATTTTCATTTTGACTTCTTTTGTGGTCTATTTTCGTCGATACTGTGGATTGGTTTACCTATTGTATTTTTTAGATTGATTTTCTTAAACATAGACTCTTTTAATGGTTGGGACTATTATCAAATTTTATTTTTGGTAGGTTCCTACACTATTGTAGATGGAGTTATGATGGGATTGTTAATTAGAAGTATGGGAATTTTAGAATCAGATATTTTGAGTGGTAACTTGGATCAAATTTTATTGAGGCCGTTTGATACTCAGTTGTTCTATATTTTTAGATCATTTAATTTAGTTCAATTCGTGAATACTTTTTTTGGTCTTGCGATCATTTTTATAAGTTATGGAAATTTAAATGTACATTTAAATTCATTAAAAATATTATTTTATATCCTTTCTTTAATGTGTGGTTGTATTATATATTATTCAATTTGGTTTCTAATAACGATTAGTTCATTTTGGTTCCCAACTAAATTTTCAAAAGTAGATGTATTTTTGAATTATATTGGAATTTCTAAGTATCCATATAATATTTTTACAGGTATTAACAGATTGATCACTATGTTATTTGTTCCCAATTTATTAATTGCCAATCCTGCAGTATTAATATTTTTAGGGAAAGATACATTGAACCTATTTTTCTATCAAATAGTTTTTACAGTTTTTTTGATTATTATCAGTCGTACAATTTTTAGAAAAGGATTGAAAAAATATGAAAGTGCAGGAAGATAAACAATGTTGTTCAGTTATATGTTTGACTAAAGGAAGTGATTCGCTGTACTTTGTTTTGTGGTCATTGAAACATCAGATAATTATAAACTATAATTTAAAGAATAGTATTATTAACTTATAGGTGCTAAGAAAAAATTTAAAGAAATTCCCTCATTCAATCAAACTTATTCATATTTTTTAAAATAAGAAAATAGTTGGATTTTGATGATGGTTGATATAAAGCTAAACTGAAAGTACCTGAAATCCAACTGTGTCAAACCAGGTCTTAAGAAAGCTCGTAAAGCTTCACAATTTAGTAAACGTTAATTCGAAAGAATTACAATATTTACAAAGAACACCTTTCGAGGTGTTCTTTTTATGTTTTCATACTAAATTGTGGCAGTTGACGTAGTTGTTGTGGCTTTAGCCACTTACAAATACGGCTGCAATTCGACGAAGTCAATTGCCTCTAAACGTTAATTCGTTGCTGGAAAGCAGAATACAAACGAAAACACTTTGCATCTTGCAAGGTGTTTTTTGTATGAGAACTAGCGGTGCGCAATTAGGATAGCTCTAGCGACTTTAGTCGCGTAGAGATATGCTATGCACAGTTGCCCCAAGAAAACAAGCGAAGCGATATTTGAATGGATAGCAACCACTGCACGCAAAATGTTAATTCGAAAGAATTACTATACTTACAAAGAGCACCCTTCGGGGTGTTTTTTCTATACCTAAGATAAATGGAAAATAAAAACCCACCCTATCTTCCACGGTCAAACATGACTGTAGAAAATAGAGTGGGTCTAGGATGTTAAAGACTATTTGTCTTCTTTATGAAAGATATTTTTAACGCCCTTGATAGCTCCTTCGACAGCTTCTTTTGCATCTTCAGCAACTTCTTTTGCTTTTGAAGCAACTTTTTCAGCAGTGCCTTCAGCTTCTGTTTTTGTATCACCGGTTAATTTACCGAAGCCTTCTTTAACAGAACCCTTCACTTGGTTCAATTTTTCTTCTAATGACATAGCGTCACCTCCGTTAAGTAAATAGTTTTTTAATCTGAATTTAAGACAGTTCATTTAAAAAATTAAAACTATTTAGTTCAGATTAGTATAATTATATGCCCTCTGAAATGGAAAGTCAAATATCCGCTCCGGCATTCTAATAATAGGGATGAGGTCTGAATAATGATCGACTAATAGGTCACGACTTTCAGGATTTCCAGCAAAGATAACGAAAGAAGCCAAAAACTTTTCTGTCTCCAATAAAATAAATGGTATAATGGTCGTGAATGGATACATCGTAACGCTATTTTTTGAAAAAGAGAAGAGAAACATGAAAAGAATCCTCAAAACCTACCCCGTTGTCAGTACTTTGTCTTTAACTTGTTTGTTGCTCGGCCTGTTGACTTCCTTTTATGGGGATGCTATGTATGACCTATTGGCCTTTCATTCGAAGCCGGTCTATGGTTGGCAATATGTCAGTGGGACCCTGATGCACGGTAGTAAAGGCGCACCTATCTGGTTTTTATGGGTCCATTTGTTGTTAAATGGACTCATGATCCTTCCTTTCGGAGGACTGCTAGAAAGAAAAAGAGGCTCCAGACAAGTCTTGATTGTTTTTGTGACGGCGACAGTCCTTTCTTCCATCGTTTTTCACCTCTTAACCCAGGGGCAAGACATTCAGGCAACAGGGATCTCTGCTGTAGGATACGCCTTTGTAACCGGAGGGATTATGCTCCTGCCAAACGTGTGGAAAGAATTTTCACGCACCGTAAAACTGTTTTATCTATTCTTAATTTTTCTATCTGGCCTCATGCTCTTACCAGCAATCACCGGATGGATCTCAACACTATTGCATCTTTCAGGGATTGTGAGTTATCTATTGGTCTTTATCGGAAGTAATATCTTGAAGGGGAGAAGCTGACTATTAAGACGGCTCCTCAGTAAGGTTTTCATCGTACTTCCTTGACTCTTCCTCTACCGGGCCGTATAATATTCTATATCAATGAAGAAATCACCTTTTGTCATTGTGCAAAGGGTGATTTTATAACGAAAAAAAGGAGACACAATGGGGTATATCTCTACTATTAAAACGGCTGTTCAGCTCTTTCCTTTCCTGGCATTTTTGCTGACCTTGCCCTACATGATTTTGAATTATCGAAAATATGGTTCGGTCAATAAATTGCGGGTGCTGATTTTCTATTCTTTTATGCTTTACTTGATGACGGTCTATCTGCTGGTGATCTTGCCTCTGCCGGATCCAAGTAAGATTCATACTAGCTACTCGGAAATGGTCAATCTCCATCCCTTTGCTTTTGTAGTGGATTTTTTCAAGGAGAGCCCCTTTGATCTAGCGCAGACTGGTACATGGATTCAAGCCCTTAAGCATCCAACTTTTTATGTGCCTGCCTTTAATGTCCTGATGTTGATTCCTTTTGGGATGTATCTACGCTATTATTTCAAGTGTGGTTTTAAGAAAACGATTCTTCTGACAGCCCTCTTTAGTCTCTTTTTGGAGCTGACCCAGTTATCAGGTCTCTATTTTCTGTATCCGGGTCCTTACCGCCTAGCAGATGTCGATGATATTATTCAAAATACCACTGGTGGTGGAGTGGGTTATCTGCTCGGTTGGTTCCTGGTATGGTTATTGCCAACACGAGACGAAATTGACGAGCATTCTTTCCGAGTAGGGACCAGAGTATCTGGTTTTCGGATGGGTCTTGCCTTCTTGATCGACTTTGTGATGCTTTCCTTGCTTTACGCGGTAATCGAGCGTTTAGAGATGATTCCTTATGTAGCGGTTTTGGCTGTCTATTTTGGCTTGATTCCCTTGTGGCGTGGCAAAACCTTGGGAATGGCTTTGTTGAAATTCCGCTTGCATTTTGACAAGCAAAAATGGCTTCGCACCATCTGGCGGGGAATCCTAGTAGTAGGTTATTTCTACTTGATTCCTCAAGGGTTGTTCTATTTGATTTCGCTCTTGAATAGCGATTTGACGGACAATTCCCTCTTAACCCTGTCCATGATTTTATTGCTCTTCTTTATGCTCTTATTGTACCTGATCCTCACCCTTGCCATCATCTTGCTCAATCGTCGCTTTCCCTTTGACCGTCTAGCTGGGACTGAGTATGAGAGTACGGTGCGCGTGAAGAAAGAGATCATAAAGGATGAAACTGAATCGTCAAAATAGAGAGAGTGGGACAGAAATCGGTAATTCGTTAGAATTCGATTTCGTCGTCCCACCTCTGCACAGTTGAGTAGGGCTGTAAAAGCTGATGAAATCAGCGTAGTAGAGCCCACTCAACCACTGCGTCTTGCTCGACAACCTAAAAATAATTGAGAGGCTAGGATTTTTGTCCCAGCCTCTTTATTTTTTTATACACGTTTAATATATCCGAACGTTCCCAGTTGAGAAGGGTGATTTTAAGGGGATTGTGCTACAATGGAAGTAAATAGATAGAATGGAGCAGTGAAATGAAAGCAATTATTACAGTCGTTGGTAAAGACCAAAAAGGAATCGTAGCGGGTGTTGCAACGAAAGTAGCAGAATTAGGACTCAATATCGATGATATCTCTCAAACTGTATTGGATGAGTACTTCACCATGATGGCGGTCGTATCGTCAGATGAGAAAAAAGATTTCACACAGCTTCGTTCAGAGTTAGAAGAATTCGGTCAGTCTCTGCATGTGAAAATCAATATCCAAAGTGCAGCGATTTTTGATGCTATGCACAATTTGTAAGATAGGGGTTGAGAATTTATGGACATTAGACAGGTAACAGAAACCATTGCCATGATTGAGGAGCAGAACTTCGATGTTCGGACCATCACCATGGGGATCTCCCTTCTAGATTGTATTGATCCGGATATCGATAAGGCAGCGGAAAAAGTCTACCATAAGATTGTGACAAAGGCTAAAGACTTAGTGGCTGTGGGGGATGAGATTGCGGCAGAACTTGGTATTCCCATTGTGAATAAGCGGGTTTCAGTCACTCCAATTTCCATTATCGGGGCAGCAACCAATGCGACAGACTATGTGCCCTTTGCTAAGGCACTGGATCATGCGGCTAAGGAAGTTGGGGTCAACTTTATCGGTGGCTTCTCAGCCCTGGTTCAAAAAGGCTACCAAAAGGGGGATGAAATCCTCATTAATTCCATTCCTCGTGCCCTTGCAGAGACGGATTTTGTCTGCTCTTCAGTCAATATCGGATCGACCAAGACAGGGATCAATATGACAGCTGTTCGAGATATGGGCCGTATCATTAAAGAAGCATCCCAAGCAGATCCAATGGGGCCAGGTAAGCTCGTGGTCTTTGCCAATGCAGTAGAAGATAACCCCTTCATGGCAGGAGCTTTCCACGGTGTTGGTGAAGCGGATGTCGTCATCAACGTTGGGGTTTCAGGACCTGGTGTCGTCCAACGGGCGATCGAAAAAGTTCCAGGCGCTAGCTTTGATGTATTGGCGGAAACAGTCAAGAAGACAGCTTTCAAGATTACCCGTGTTGGCCAATTAGTGGGTCAAATGGCTAGTGAACGTCTCGGTGTTGAGTTTGGGATTGTAGACTTGTCTCTCGCACCAACGCCAGCTGTTGGGGATTCGGTTGCCCGTGTCCTTGAAGCCATGGGGCTTGAAGTAGTAGGAACCCACGGGACAACAGCAGCACTAGCTTTGCTCAATGACCAAGTGAAAAAAGGCGGGATCATGGCTTGTAACCAAGTCGGTGGGTTGTCAGGTGCTTTCATTCCGGTCTCAGAAGATGAAGGGATGATTGCGGCGGTCCAATCAGGCCATATCAACCTGGAAAAATTGGAAGCCATGACAGCCATCTGCTCGGTTGGTCTGGATATGATTGCTATCCCAGCTGATACTCCAGATACGACCATTGCGGCCATGATCGCCGATGAAGCAGCTATCGGGGTGATCAACCAAAAGACAACAGCCGTTCGGATCATTCCTTATGGCAAGGAAGGCGATATGTTAGAGCTTGGTGGACTTCTTGGGTCTGCTCCGGTAATGAAGGTCAACAAGGCTTCGTCAGCTGACTTTATTGCCCGTGGTGGCCAAATTCCAGCTCCAGTTCATAGCTTTAAAAACTAAGAGAAATCTAGTATAATAGAAGAAAATAGAAAAGTCTGTGATAATGAAACTCCAGACATTTTTCTTGCAAAAGGAGACAAGATGGCTAAAACAAGATTATTTGTGATTCGTCATGGGAGAACCATGTTTAATACCATTGGCCGTGTTCAAGGTTGGTCCGATACGCCCTTGACAGCAGAAGGAGAACGAGGGATTCAAGCTCTAGGAATCGGCTTGCGTGAGTCCGGTTTGGAGTTTACTCGAGCTTATTCCAGTGATTCAGGCCGTGCCATTCAGACCATGGGGATCATTCTTGATGAATTGGGCTTGAAAGACCAGATTCCTTATCGCTTTGACAAACGGATCCGCGAGTGGTGTTTTGGAAGTTTTGATGGTGCCTATGGAGGGGAGCTCTTTCACGGTGTCGTGCCACGTGTGCTAGATGTAGAAGATTATAAGACCCTGACCTTGGAAGACTTGGCTAATGGCATCTGCCAAGTAGATACAGCGAATTGGGCTGAACCTTGGGAAGTTTTAAAAAGCCGAATCCTAGAAGGTTTTGAAGCCATCGCCAAAGAAGTAGAAGAAAATGGTGGAGGCAATGCCTTGGTGGTCAGCCATAGTTGGACCATTCAGACCTTAGTCTGCTTGGTCGAAGGAAAACCAAATCTCAATCTGCCTCTTTCAAATGGTAGTGTTACCCTTGTAGAATATGAAGATGGAAAATTGACGGTTAAGGGGATTGGAGATAGCAGTTACCGTGAGGTCGGTGAAAGCTTGCAAGAATCCTAGTCCATAATGAAAGGCTGACCCTTTGGTCATGGCCTTTTCTTTTTCTCAAAACTTGTAAGAGCTTTCCTACTTTCTTTTTGCAAAAAATGATATAATGAAAGAGATACATACGGAGGTAATACAATGACAAAAACCAGATTATATATTGCTCGTCATGGAAAAACCATGTTTAATACCATTGGGCGGGCACAGGGCTGGTCAGACACTCCGCTGACAGAAGCAGGAGAGCGTGGGATTCGAGAATTAGGACTTGGTCTCAAGGAAGCTGGGCTTTCTTTTGAAGAGGCTGTTTCGAGTGATTCTGGACGCACCATTCAAACCATGGGAATTATTCTTCAAGAACTCGGTCTGACAGGGAAAATCCCTTATCGTTATGACAAACGGATCCGCGAGTGGTGTTTTGGTAGTTTTGACGGTGCTTATGATGGCGATCTCTTCATGGGAGTTTTACCCCGTGTCTTTAAGGTCGATGATTTCCATCAGTTGAGCCTGATGGAGTTAGCAGAAGGGATCGTCGAAGTGGATACCACTGGTTGGGCTGAATCCTGGGGAACCTTGAGTAGTCGGATCAAAGAAGGATTTGAGGCTATCGCAAAAGAGGTAGAAGCAGCTGGCGGTGGCAATGCTATTGTGGTTAGCCATGGTATGACCATTACGACCTTGATTTATCTCATTGATCCAAAAGCGGTCGAAGAATTGGTCTTGGACAACGGAAGCGTGACGGTTTTGGCCTATGAAGATGGTGCCTTTCATATTGAAAAGATTGGGGATCTGTCCTATCGTAAGGTTGGAGCAAAACTTCTAGAGGGTGGCCATGACGAATAAGTATAGACGCGCAAGAAAAAAACGTAAGAAATGGTGGCCTTACCTATTGAGTTTCTTTCTTCTTGTGGTCCTTGGATCAGGAATTGGTGTTTACTTAGCGAAGCCAAGCTTGTTTTCAGGGCTTCAGTTTTGGAAGGCTAAAAAAACAGCTGTAACGACTCCCTCTTCTTCTAAGAAAAAGGAAGAAAAATCAGATTTACCAGCCGTTTCGACCAAAGACTGGCAGTTGATCTTGGTCAATCGTGACAATGTGAAGCCTGAGCTGAACCCACAATTGACAGATGTGGATGCTATCAAAGTGGATAGTCGGATTGTAGAGCCAACTCGTCAATTTTTAGAAGCAGCTCGAAAAATTGCCCCAGAAGAAACCTTGATATCAGGCTATCGAAGTGTGGCCGAACAAACAGAGCTCTATAATGAGCGTGTTGCGCAACTAGAGGCTAGCGGCCTTTCGCACGAAGAAGCTGAAAAGCAGGTGCAGACCCAGGTACAGGTCCCTGGTGCGAGTGAACATCAGACGGGGCTTGCGATTGATATGAGTGTCGAAGCTGGCCAAAGTGATGAGTTGGGCTTGCAGCTGGCTGCCATCGCACCACAATATGGCTTTGTGCTTCGCTACCCAGATGGGAAGAGCAACATCACGGGTGTGAATTTTGAGAATTGGCATTTCCGTTATGTTGGCGTAGAAAATGCTCAGTATATGGCCAAGCATCAGCTAGTATTGGAAGAATATATTCAGCTCTTGAAAAAAGCTGGCAAATAAGAGGAGATTTACTTCTCTAGGTCTTAAGAATGATTTTTAGCACTCTTGAAAAAAGAGTGCTAATTTTTTGGTTTTTTCTCTTGACTTTCTTTTGGATGGGTGTATAATAGAATCATGGTTTAGCACTTAAGTGTTTAGAGTGCTAAAAAATGAAAGAGAGGTGAGGTCATGGTTACAGAACGTCAAAATGAGATTCTCAATCTTGTTGTCGATATCTTTACCAAGACCCACGAACCAGTCGGTTCAAAAGCGCTACAAGATGTCATTCAATCCAGTAGTGCGACCATTCGAAATGACATGGCTGCTCTCGAAAAACAAGGCTTACTAGAAAAGGCCCACACTTCGAGTGGCCGCATGCCTAGTCGAGCTGGTTTTCAATATTTTGTTCAGAACTCCCTTGATCTAGAGTTGATTGATGAGCAAGATGTCTACCAGGTGGTGAAAGCCTTTGATTTCGAAGCCTTTAAATTAGACGATATCTTGGATGCTACGGCCAAGTTACTAGCCCAGATGACGGGTTACACCGCAGTGATTCAGGATGTTGAACCGACACGTCAGCGCTTGACTGGTTTTGAGATTGTTCCATTATCCAACCACGATGCTTTGGCGGTTCTGACCTTGGATGAATCAAAGCCTGTCACCGTCCAGTTTGCCATTCCAAAGAATTTCTTAACCAGTGACTTGGAAATCTTCCATCAGCTGGTTCAAGAGCGTTTCATTGGAAATACAGTCTTGGATATCCACTACCGTTTGCGGACAGAGATTCCACAGATTGTACAGCGCTATTTCAAGACGACAGACAATGTGCTGGATCTCTTTGATTACGTCTTCTCGCAACTGTTTCAAGAACTGGTCTTTGTAGAAGGAAAGGTTTCATCATTAACCTACGCCGATCTTCAGACCTATCAGTTCTTAGATAATCCCCAACATGTAGCCTTGGAGTTACGAGGGGGAATGCCGGAAGACCAAATGACCCAGATCCTGGTTGCAGAATCTCAAGAGAAGGCCTTGAAGAATGTGACGGTGATTAGCCACAAGTTCTTGGTTCCTTATCGTGGGATGGCCCTCATGCATGTGATCGGTCCCGTAGAGATGGATTACAGGCGTGTGATTAGCCTGGTCAATGTCATCGGACGGGTACTGGTTATGAAGTTGACGGACTACTACCGTTACCTCAACAGCAACCATTATGAAGTAAATTAAGACCAAATGAAAGGGGTGTATGCCTTGACAGAAGATATCAAAAAAGAAGACGTGAAAGAAGAGGAAGTTGCCCAAACAACTGAAGAAGTTGTAGAGGAAAGCAACCAACCTTCTGAGTTAGAAGAAGCACAAGCGCGTGCCGAGGAATTTGAAAACAAATACCTTCGTGCTCATGCAGAAATGCAAAATATTCAGCGCCGTGCCAATGAAGAACGTCAACAATTACAAAAATACCGTAGCCAAGATTTGGCAAAAGCGATCTTACCATCACTGGACAACCTCGAACGTGCCCTTGCCGTCGAAGGATTGACAGATGATGTGAAGAAGGGCTTGGAAATGGTCCAAGAAAGTTTGGTACATGCTCTGAAAGAAGAAGGAATCGAAGAAATTCCAGCGGACGGAGCCTTTGACCATAACTACCACATGGCCATCCAAACCTTGCCTGCAGATGATGAACATCCAGCAGACACCATCGCACAAGTCTTCCAAAAAGGCTACAAACTCCATGACCGCATCCTGCGCCCAGCCATGGTAGTGGTTTATAACTAGTCTGTCTTGTCCGAAACGACACTAAACTATGAAAGAAAGATAAAACGCAAGCCGGAGGCTTGCAAGGAAGATATTTCCCGCCGTGGTGAAAGTTTCAGTAGCTTGTGCTACTGAAATAGGGGATTTTTGAGACAGTAGGCTCAAAAATAAGTGATGAAATCCCGAAGGGAGTTGCTCACGTCGTCACCACTTAAGGGAAATATCAAAAAGAAAAAAAGAAGATAAAACTTAAGGAGAAAAACATATGTCTAAAATTATCGGTATTGACTTAGGTACAACAAACTCAGCAGTAGCAGTTCTTGAAGGAACTGAATCAAAAATTATCGCAAACCCAGAAGGTAACCGCACAACTCCATCTGTTGTGTCATTCAAAAACGGTGAAATCATCGTTGGTGACGCTGCAAAACGTCAAGCAGTAACAAATCCAGATACCATCATCTCTATCAAATCTAAGATGGGTACTTCTGAAAAAGTTTCTGCAAACGGTAAAGAATACACACCACAAGAAATTTCAGCTATGATTCTTCAATACTTGAAAGGCTACGCTGAAGATTATCTTGGTGAAAAAGTAACCAAAGCTGTTATCACAGTTCCAGCTTACTTCAACGATGCACAACGTCAAGCAACTAAAGACGCTGGTAAAATCGCTGGTCTTGAAGTAGAACGTATCGTCAACGAACCAACAGCAGCAGCCCTTGCTTACGGTTTGGATAAGACTGATAAAGAAGAAAAAATCTTGGTATTCGACCTTGGTGGTGGTACATTCGACGTATCTATCCTTGAATTGGGTGATGGTGTCTTTGATGTATTGGCAACTGCAGGGGATAACAAACTCGGTGGTGACGACTTTGACCAAAAAATCATCGACCACATGGTTGAAGAATTCAAGAAAGAAAACGGTATCGACTTGTCAACAGACAAGATGGCGCTTCAACGTTTGAAAGACGCAGCTGAAAAAGCGAAGAAAGACCTTTCTGGTGTGACTTCAACTCAAATCAGCTTGCCGTTCATCACTGCAGGAGCTGCTGGACCTCTTCACTTGGAAATGACCTTGACTCGTGCGAAATTCGACGATTTGACTCGTGACCTTGTAGAACGTACGAAAACTCCAGTTCGTCAAGCCCTTTCAGATGCAGGTTTGAGCTTGTCAGATATCGACGAAGTCATCCTTGTCGGTGGTTCAACTCGTATCCCTGCCGTTGTAGAAGCTGTTAAAGCTGAAACTGGTAAAGAACCAAACAAATCAGTGAACCCTGATGAAGTTGTGGCTATGGGTGCTGCGATCCAAGGTGGTGTGATCACTGGTGATGTCAAAGATGTTGTCCTTCTTGACGTAACACCATTGTCACTTGGTATCGAAACAATGGGTGGAGTCTTCACAAAACTCATCGACCGCAACACTACAATTCCAACTTCTAAATCACAAGTCTTCTCAACTGCAGCAGACAACCAACCAGCCGTTGATATCCACGTTCTTCAAGGGGAACGTCCAATGGCAGCAGATAACAAGACGCTTGGACGTTTCCAATTGACAGATATCCCAGCTGCACCTCGTGGTATCCCACAAATCGAAGTAACATTCGACATCGATAAGAACGGTATCGTGTCTGTTAAAGCCAAAGACCTTGGAACTCAAAAAGAACAAACTATTGTGATCCAATCTAATTCAGGTTTGACAGACGAAGAAATCGACCGCATGATGAAAGATGCAGAAGCAAACGCTGAAGCAGATAAGAAACGTAAAGAAGAAGTAGACCTTCGTAACGAAGTAGACCAAGCTATCTTTGCGACTGAAAAGACAATCAAAGAAACTGAAGGCAAAGGCTTCGATGCAGAACGTGACGCAGCTCAAGCAGGATTGGATGATCTTAAGAAAGCTCAAGAATCAGGTAACCTTGAAGAAATGAAAGCGAAACTTGAAGCCTTGAACGAAAAAGCACAAGCATTGGCTGTTAAACTCTACGAACAAGCTGCAGCAGCACAACAAGCACAAGCAGGAGCTGAAGGAGCACAAGCATCAGGCAACGCAGGCGATGACGTCGTAGACGGAGAGTTTACGGAAAAATAAAATAGTCCAGTGGACTATTTTATCCCGAGCTTGAAAATCGGAGAGCGAGGCGTTAATAATGGATACTCACTCTTGTGATTGTCACTCTACGGCAATCGCTATGGCGCCTTTCCTAAACGCCTAACTAGTAAATGATAAAAAGAAATCCAGAGGTTGCAACCCAGCCTCTGTTTTTCGGTAAAATAGAGGATGTTGCGTATGAAAAAAGTACTTTGTATCATTTATCCTAATTTTTCTCTTTATGAGATAACTGCTTTAACGAGTACTTTAGCTCTGTCTTTTGATAGTACGATTGATTATGCCGCTTCAGATCATTCGATGGTGGTCTCTGAGGATGGTTTGCCCTGTCAACCAACGAAAACACTAGATCAAATCCGTATAGAAGAGTATTCTTGTGTGATTTTGCCCGGAATGGTTAACATTGGACCTGCTCTACAGGATGAGAAATTGATTTCGTTCTTGAGGGACCTTGGTGAGCAAGATATCCTCATTGCAGCCATTTCTTCAGCGCCTCTTTTATTAGCGAAAGCAGGTCTGTTGAAGGACACGAAATTTACAGGTGGAATTTGGCAAAACTTCTTTGATTATTTTGAATTTCTTCCACGTGAGAATTTCCAACCCAAACTGGTTGTGCAAGATAAACAAATCATTACGGCTATCGGTTTTGCCCATCAAGAGTTTGCAAGAAAAGTAATTCTAAGCTTAGGGTTGGCAGAGAATACGGACAACTATTTTAAAGAACGAAACGACTACTCAGAAGAGGATTTGATATTTACTCTATCGGACCAAGAGTTTGATCAAGTGAAGCGAAGTATAGAAAACACCCTCTAAAGATGTACATGAAAATTATAGAAAGGAACAAAGAGTGTTCGTAACTGAACACGGGCTACGGACGATGCCAAAAAGATAGTTTTTTCTAGGACGCAAGCGTCCGTCGTCAAAACTCCTATTTTGGCTGTGTCCGTTTAACGCCCTTTGTATCTTGAATTATGAACAATACTGAATTTTATGACCGTTTGGGCGTTTCAAAGAATGCATCTCAAGATGAGATCAAGAAAGCCTATCGGAAATTATCTAAAAAATATCACCCAGATATCAACAAGGAGCCTGGTGCTGAGGAAAAGTACAAGGAAGTTCAAGAAGCTTATGAGACTTTGAGTGACGAGCAAAAACGGGCTGCTTATGACCAATATGGTGCTGCAGGTGCCAATGGTGGCTTCGGTGGCGGAGCAGGTGGTTTTGGTGGCTTTGATGGTGCTGGTTTTGGTGGCTTTGAAGATATCTTCTCTAGCTTCTTTGGTGGTGGTGCAAGTCGTAATCCAAATGCACCTCGTCAAGGGGATGACCTCCAATACCGCGTCAATCTCAAGTTTGAAGAAGCGATTTTTGGTGCGGAAAAAGAAGTCAAGTACCATCGGGAAGCTAGCTGCCATACCTGTCATGGTTCTGGAGCTAAGCCAGGGACTAGTCCGGTGATCTGTGGACGCTGTCATGGTTCTGGAGTTATCAATGTGGATACGCAAACCCCTCTTGGGATGATGCGCCGTCAAGTGACCTGTGATGTCTGTCATGGCCGTGGTCAAGAAATCAAAGATCCATGTACGACTTGTCGTGGAACAGGTCATGAAAAACAAGCCCATAGCGTGAACGTCAAGATTCCTGCAGGAGTTGAAACAGGTCAACAAATCCGCTTAGCAGGTCAAGGAGAAGCTGGCTTTAACGGTGGACCTTATGGAGACTTGTATGTGGTTGTCAACGTGGAGCCGAGTGATCGCTTCGAACGAGATGGCTCAACCATCTACTACAAGCTAGATTTGAATATTGTCCAAGCAGCTCTTGGAGATACGGTTCATGTGCCTACAGTTCATGGCGATGTTGATTTGGTGATTCCTGAAGGAACCCAAACCGGTAAAAAATTCCGTCTTCGCGGAAAAGGTGCTCCAAGCTTACGTGGTGGTGCCATGGGAGATCAATATGTGTCTGTCAATGTTGTCACCCCAACTGGTTTAAATGACAAGCAAAAAGAAGCCCTTCAAGCCTTTGCGGAAGCAAGTGATTTGAAGGTCAACCCAAAGAAAAAAGGCTTCTTTGATAAGGTCAAAGATGCTTTAGATGACTTATAAGAATAAACGAGTTTCCTTTTGACTAAGGAGCTCGTTTTATTTTGGATCGATTCCAAGAACTTCCTCTCCTAATTAAAGAATAATTTGGAGCCTCATTGAATTTATTAAGATATCGTGGTAAATTTAAGAAAACGATTACAAAGACAATTTAGGAGGTCCTGATGAAATCACATCAACCACGTTATGCGATTCGCAAGTATGCAGTAGGAGCTGCTTCGGTGCTCATAGGATTTTTTGCTGGTGCTCATGTTGTAGCTGCAGATACGTCGAGCGTTACAGACAGTCCTTCAACGACAGTTCCAACTCAGCCAAGCGAGGGTGAGTCAACGATTTCTCTTAATGAGGAAGCTTCTCAGCCAACAGTAGAAAAACCAACGGCTCCTGCCCCAATCGTCGATCAAAGTCAACCGACACTGCCTGATCGTGAATTGCGGGTATCAGATCTTGACCGTTTGATTCGCGAAGAAGCAAGTTCTGTCGCAGAGTCGGATGTGGCAGCTCAACCAGCGACAGTAGCGACGGAAACGCCTGCTAAAGCTTCTGACCAAGAAGAAAAATTAACCAAGAAAAAGATTGTGTCGATCGATGCCGGTCGCAAGTACTTCTCACCAGACCAAATCAAGGAAATCATTGATGAAGCTAGTAAGACTGGCTATACAGACTTGCATCTCCTAGTCGGAAATGACGGCTTGCGCTTTGTGCTGGATGATATGTCTTTGAAAGTGGGAGATACTTCTTATTCTAGCCAAGCCGTGACAGATGCGGTTGAAAAAGGGACAAAAGCTTATTACGATGATCCGAACGGGACAGCCTTGACCCAGGCTCAAATGGATGATATTTTGGCCTACGCCAAATCGAAGAAAGTAGGTGTCATCCCAACCATTAATAGTCCAGGTCACATGGATGCGATTCTGACGGCCATGGAACAATTGGGGATCGAAAATCCTCACTTTAATTATTTTGGTACAAAGAAATCAGCTCGGACAGTTGATTTGGACAACCAAAAAGCCATCGACTTCACCAAAGCCCTGGTAGACAAGTATGCGGCTTATTTCAGTGGCAAGGCAGATATTTTTAACATCGGTTTGGATGAATATGCCAACGATGCCACAGATGCCCATGGTTGGCAGGTTCTCCAAGCCAGCAAGCATTGGCCAGGTGAAGGCTATCCAGAAAAAGGCTATGAAAAATTCATCCAATATGCTAATGATCTAGCAGCTATTGTGAAAAAACACAAGATGAAACCAATGGCCTTCAATGATGGAATCTACTACAATGGCGATACTTCCTATGGCACTTTTGACAAGGATATCATTGTGTCCTACTGGACAGGTGGCTGGAACGGCTATGATGTCGCTTCTTCAAAACTCTTGTCTGAACTAGGTCATCAGATTCTTAATACCAATGATGCTTGGTATTATGTGCTTGGACGGGACAAGGCTGGATCTGGTTGGTACAACCTGGATCAAGGTCTCGAAGGAATTTCCAAGTCAGCGATTGATGTGGTTCAAAAAAATGATGGAGCTAAGGTGCCCTTCATCGGTGGCATGGTAGCTGCCTGGGCAGATACGCCATCTGCAACCTACAAAAAAGACCTTCTCTTTAAGCTCATGCATGCCTTCGCGGACAAGAATGCGGACTACTTTGTAGCAGATCCTGAAGTCGTCGAAAAAGCTCTTTCAGAAGCTCCAACTGATTTGGATCACTATACACCGGAATCTCTAGTAGCCTTTACGGCAGCTAAAAAAGCTTTAGAAGGGGCAGGAACAAATACCACTCGAGCAGAGGCCAAAACCTTGATCGACCATCTCAAAGCAGCTCAAGATGCTTTGGTGTATACAGAAAGCTACGCGAAAGAAGTTGCTGCAAAAGAAGCAGCAGAAAAACTCGCCATGAAGAAGGTCATCTCGATCGATGCAGGCCGCAAATACTTCTCATTGGATCAGCTGAAACGGATCGTCGATAAGGCCAGTGAGCTGGGTTATTCTGACTTGCACCTCCTTGTCGGAAACGATGGTATGCGCTTCGTCCTCGATGATATGACGGTGGAAGCTAATGGCAAAACCTATGCCAGTGATGATGTGAAAAAGGCCATTTTAGAAGGCACCAAGGCCTATTACGATGATCCAAATGGTCAAGCCTTGACCCAAGCAGAAATGGATGAACTCCATGCTTATGCTACTGCTAAAGGAATCGGCTTGATTGCGGCAGTCAATAGTCCTGGCCACATGGATGCTTTGTTGGTGGCCATGGAAAAATTGGGCATTGAAAACCCACAAGCCAGCTTTGATACGGTTTCAAAAACAACCATGGATTTGACCAATGAAGCAGCAGTCAACTTTACCAAAGCCTTGATTGGCAAGTACATGGACTACTTCAAAGACAAGTCTAAGATCTTTAACTACGGAACAGATGAATATGCCAATGACGCTACCAGTGCGCAAGGTTGGTATTACCTAAAGTGGTATGACCTCTATGGTAAATTTGCGGAGTATTCCAATAGTCTTGCAGCTATGGCGCGTGAAAAAGGCTTGCAGCCAATGGCCTTTAACGATGGCTTCTATTATGGAGATGAAGATGATGTTGCCTTTGACAAGGACGTCTTGATTTCATACTGGTCTAAAGGATGGTGGGGCTATAACCTCGCATCTCCACAGTATTTGGCAGATAAGGGGTATAAATTCCTTAATACCAACGGAGACTGGTACTATGTTTTGGGAAGAACACCTGAAACGGGTGGTGGTTATATTGAAAAAGCGATTGCCAATGCAGCTGCTACTCCATTTAGACAACTCCCAAGTACAACATATCCAGAAACATCTTTGCCGATGGTCGGTAGCATGGTAGCTGTTTGGTGTGATACCCCAAGTGAAGAATACATCGAAAAAAATGTCTTTGATCTAATGGAAGCTTTTGCCAACCACAACAAGGACTATTTCAAGGCGGACTTCACTGCTCTTAGAAAAGCAGTTGCTACGGTGCCAACAGATCTAGACATATACACACCAGAATCTCGCGCAGCTCTTGCGAAAGTCTTAGATAGCTTGAATTGGAATGTGAGCCGTGCTCATCAAGATCAGGTGAACCAAGAAGTGGCCGCTCTGACCCAAGCCCTTGCGGGGCTTAAGCCAATTACGCAAGTAGGTAGCTTGGCTGAAAATGATGTCAAAGCCCTAGTGGAAGATAAACCAAGTCTTGAAATCGTGGAGAAAGAACTTGATTTTGACCTTGTGGAACGCACCAATCCAGATCTCGCTAAAGGAGAACGCAAAGTGATCCAGGCTGGGGTTAAAGGGCAAGGTCTTGAGTATGTAGAGGTTTCGGCGCTTGATCAAAGTCGAAAAGTAATCGCTACAGAAGTTGCTAAAGAGCCAGTTGCAGAAATTGTTGAAGTCGGTACCAAAGAAATTGTGATCCCAACAAGCCCTTCAGTAGAAGCGCCAGTGAAACCAGACGTGCTTGTAAACAAAATGGTTTCAGATCCTTCAACACCTCAAGTGATCTCAAAGAATCAACCAGTAGCACCAGTAAATATCCCAACGCCAATTCCAGCAGTTGTGGAAAAAGAGGTTCGTTCAGAAACAGGAAACTCTAACAAGCAACTCCCAGAAACAGGAGTGGAATCTGCTCTGGGACTCGCTTTACTAGGAGCGATCTTAGGAGCAGCAGGAATGGACTTGAAAAATAAAAAAAGAGACTAAGACCTAGTAGATTTGTAACAGGTCGAAGTTCGGAGAGTGGGACAGAAATCGGTAATTCGTTAGAATTCGATTTCGTCGTCCCACCTCTGCACAGTTGAGTAGGGCTGTAAAAGCTGATGAAATCAGCGTAGTAGAGCCCACTCAACCACTGCGTCTTGCTCGACAACCTAAAAATAATTGAGAGGCTAGGACTTTTGTCCCAGTCTCTTTTTGTGCTTGCAAAACTGTACCCGGACAGTTTGGGTTTTTCACTCTTGTAACCCCTTCTATATCCTGTTAAAATAAAACCATGACACGATACAAAGCAACCATTTCATATGACGGTACCTTGTTTGCAGGGTTTCAACGTCAACCGCATGCCCGCAGTGTGCAAGAAGAAATCGAGAAGACCTTGACGCGCCTCAATCAAGGAACCCCTGTTACCATTCATGGAGCGGGGCGAACGGATTCAGGTGTCCATGCTCTTGGGCAGGTGATTCATTTTGATCTCCCCCAAGCGCGGGACGAGGAGAAGCTCCGCTTTGCCCTCGATACCCAAACCCCAGAGGATATTGATTTCATCCGAGTGGAGCAAGTAGAAGATGACTTTCACTCACGCTACAAGAAGCACAGCAAAACCTATGAATTCATCGTGGATTATGGTCGTCCCAAGAACCCCATGATGCGCCACTATGCCACCCACTATCCTTATCCTTTGGATGTGGAAAAGATGCAAGCAGCCATCCAAAAGTTGGAGGGAACCCATGATTTCAGCGGTTTCACAGCTTCAGGAACCAGCGTGGAAGATAAGGTTCGTACGATTACAGAGGCTCGCTTGGTCGAGGATGCAGAACATCATCGCCTTGTCTTTACCTTTTCGGGCAATGGCTTTCTCTACAAGCAAATCCGCAATATGGTGGGAACTTTGTTGAAGATTGGAAATGATCGGATGCCGATCGAGCAGATCGATCTAATTTTAGAAAAGAAGGACCGCAATCTAGCAGGTCCTACAGCAGCGCCAAATGGCTTATATTTAAAGGAGATCCGTTATGAGTAATGAATTGATTCTAGCTATTTCAGGAAATGATATTTTTAGTGGGGGAGGTCTTCACGCAGACCTTGCAACTTATACGACTAACAAACAGCATGGCTTTGTAGCGGTGACTTGTTTGACCGCTATGACGGAGCACGGTTTTGAAGTGATTCCGGTGGATCCGACGACCTTTGCTCAACAGCTCAACTCTCTCAAGGATGTTCCTTTTTCTGCTATTAAACTCGGCCTTTTGCCAAATGTCCAAGTGGCAGACTTGGCTTTGGACTATGTCAAAGCCCATGCGGAGATTCCTGTGGTACTAGATCCTGTCTTGGTCTGCAAGGAAAGTCATGATGTAGAAGTTTCAGCTCTTCGAGACGAATTGATTAAGTTCTTCCCTTATGTGACCATCATCACGCCAAACTTACCAGAAGCTGAGATCTTGACCCAAAGCAAGATTCAATCGCTCGACGATATGAAGGCGGCAGCGCGCAAGCTCCACGAATTAGGAGCAACGACTGTCGTGGTCAAAGGAGGCAATCGTCTCAATAAAGAAAAGGCCATCGATGTCTTTTATGATGGGACAGACTTCACCGTCATTGAAGAGCCAGTCTTAGAAAAGAACAATACAGGAGCTGGTTGTACCTTTGCGTCTAGCATTTCCAGCCAGTTGGTGCAAGGGAAATCTCCACTTGAAGCTGTTAAAGCCTCTAAAGACTTTGTTTTCCAAGCGATTCAACATTCAGACCAGTATGGAGTAGTACAGTATGACATCTAATCGAACTCAACTCATTGCCCGCCTCTCTATTTTGACATCCTTGACAGTTGTACTTGGCTACTATACCAAACTTCCAACTCCTACAGGGATCGTCACCCTGCTAGATCTTGGTGCCTATTTCACAGCCTTCTATTTTGGGCGCAAGGAAGGTGCTATTGTAGGTGGTGTCGGAGCCTTCTTATTGGATCTGATTTCAGGATATCCTCAGTGGATGTTCTTTAGCCTCCTCTTTCACGGGGGACAAGGTTACTTCGCTGGCTTCAAGGGCAAAGCTCGTTACCTAGGCTTGCTTCTTGCGACAGTCGTCATGGTAGGCGGTTACGCACTAGCTTCTGCTCTCTTTTTAGGCAATGGCTGGGGAGCTGCTATCTCGGATATTCCGAATAACCTCGCTCAGAATTTTGTTGGAATGGCTTTAGGCTATGTGGTCTATTATGCATTTCAAAAGAAAGGAAGCTAATTCATGGATCTGGAGCAACTGAAGAAGGATACAAAAGAAATCCTGGTAGATGTCTTGGAAAAAAGCCGTCTCCGCCAAGGACAGATTTTAGTGCTCGGGATGTCTTCAAGTGAAGTTGCAGGAGGGCCAATTGGAAAAGCCTCCAACATCGACATTGCAGAAGCTATTGTCCAGACCTTACTAGATGAGTTGAATCCAAGAGGCATTTATCTGGCGGTACAAGGATGTGAGCATCTCAATCGCGCCTTGGTGGTCGAAAGAGAATTGGCAGATAAAAAGGAGCTAGAAATCGTCAATGTCCTTCCGAGTCTCCATGCAGGAGGTGCTGGACAACTCGCAGCTTTCAAGTATTTTAAGGATCCTGTTGAGGTGGAATTTATCACAGCTCAAGCGGGGTTAGACATCGGAGATACCTCGGTGGGGATGCACGTCAAACACGTGCAAGTTCCAATTCGCCCTATCTTGCGTGAACTAGGTGGAGCCCATGTCACAGCCCTCGCCAGTCGGCCAAAATTGATCGGCGGTGCCCGTGCTCTCTACCTCGATGATCCCATCCGAAAATCATAATCAGAACTAGCTTTAAAGGGCTAGTTTTTTTGGATGAAAAGAGAGGCAAAAACGTTTTAAAACTTGCAATTTCAAAGTTTTGTGGTAAAATTATAAGGAATGACTATATTATTTTAAGGAGAGACAGAATGTCTGTATCATTTGAAAACAAAGAAACTAACCACGGTGTATTGACTTTCACAATCAGCCAAGAGCAAATCAAACCTGCTTTGGACCGTGTGTTTGAGTCAGTTAAGAAAACTTTGAACGTACCTGGATTCCGTAAAGGTCATATTCCACGTCCAATCTTCAACCAACGTTTTGGTGAAGAAGCACTTTACCAAGATGCTTTGAACGATCTTCTTCCAGCAGCATATGAAGCAGCTGTTAAAGAAGCTGGAATCGAAGTTGTAGCACAACCAACTTTCGATGTTGTATCTATGGAAAAAGGTCAAGACTGGACATTGACAGCAGCTGTTGTCACAAAACCTGAAGTTAAATTGGGTGCTTACAAAGACCTTGAAGTATCAGTAGAAGTTTCTAAAGAAGTAACAGACGCTGATGTGGATGCTCGTATCGAACGCGAACGCAACAACTTGGCTGAATTGGTTGTTAAAGAAGGTGCTGCAGCAGAAGGTGACACAGTTGTGATCGACTTCGTAGGTTCTATCGACGGTGTTGAATTCGACGGTGGTAAAGGTGACAACTTCTCACTTGGACTTGGTTCAGGACAATTCATCCCAGGTTTCGAAGACCAATTGGTTGGACACTCTGCTGGTGAAACAGTTGATGTGATCGTAACCTTCCCAGAAGACTACCAAGCAGCTGACCTTGCAGGTAAAGAAGCGAAATTCGTGACAACTATCCACGAAGTAAAAGCAAAAGAAGTACCAGCTCTTGACGATGAATTGGCAAAAGACATCGACGAAGAAGTTGAAACTCTTGACGAATTGAAAGAAAAATACCGCAAAGAATTGGCAGCAGCTAAAGAAGAAGCATACAATGATGCAGTAGAAGCAGCAGCAATCGATCTTGCAGTTGAAAACGCTGAAATCGTTGACCTTCCAGAAGAAATGATCCACGAAGAAGTACACCGTTCAATCAACGAGTTCCTTGGAAACATGCAACGTCAAGGTATCTCACCTGAAATGTACTTCCAAATCACTGGAACAACTCAAGAAGATCTTCACAAACAATACGAAGCAGAAGCTGAAAGCCGTACGAAGACAAACCTTGTGGTTGAAGCAGTAGCGAAAGCAGAAGGCTTCGAAGCAACTGAAGAAGAAATCAACGCTGAAATCGAACAATTGGCAGCAGATTACAATATGCCAGTTGAACAAGTTCGCAACCTTCTTTCACCAGAAATGTTGAAACATGACATCACAGTGAAGAAAGCAGTGAACGTGATCACAAGCACAGCAAAAGTAAAATAATTTAGATAAAAAAGGCTGGGCAACAACTGTCCAGCCTTTGATGTTTGATAGAAATAACTGTATGACGCAGTGGTTGATTGGCATCTTTGTTCGCCTTTAAGCTCCAAAGATGACCTAATCAACTGTGCGGGGGTGGGAAAACGAACTCTTTTTAACTAGTCGGAGTTCTTTCCCACTCCCTTTTCTGATTTCATGGAGAATCCTGGAATTTTCCTTTGACGAAAGGGGAAATTTATCGTACAATAGAGTGTAACGATAAAATGCGTGATAGATTTAGTGACGAGAAGTTTTCAATCTATCATTGAGGATAGGATGAGGTTTAAGACCGGATCCTTCTCCATTTAGGAAATGAAACATAAGGAGATTTACCCTTGGAATTAGAAGTATTTGCTGGACAAGAAAAAAGTGAACTTTCTATGATTGAAGTGGCGCGTGCGATTTTGGAATTACGCGGACGTGACCATGAAATGTACTTTAGCGATCTTGTAAATGAAATTCAAAATTACCTTGAAAAATCAAACAGCGAGATCCGTGAAGCTCTTCCATTGTTCTACACAGAATTGAATGTAGATGGAAGCTTTATCCCACTTGGAGATAACAAATGGGGTCTTCGTTCATGGTATGCCATCGATGAAGTTGACGAAGAAATCATCGCTCTTGAAGAAACAGACGAAGATGAAACTCCTAAGAAACGGAAGAAAAAACGTGTCAATGCCTTCATGGATGGAGACGAAGATGCGATCGACTACAACGACGATGATCCAGAAGACGAAGAAGTTTACGAAGCAGATCCAGCTCTTTCATATGATGAAGAAAATCCAGATGATGAAAAGAGTGAAGTCGAAGCTTACGATGCTGAAATCAATGAAATCGTACCAGATGATTTAGGTGAGGAAGTTGAATTGAGCGAAGAAGACGACGAAGAAGAGGATTCTGAAGACGAGGAAGAAGAATAAATCATAAGAAGAGGCTGGGACAAAAGTCCTAGCCTCTCAAT
>NZ_KV811500.1:226125-271236 GCF_001813105.1 Streptococcus sp. HMSC072C09
GAATTACCGATTTCTGTCCCACTCTCTTTTTGTTTGCATTGAAAAAAGTGATGAAATGTCGTATGATAAACGTGTAAGGTTTCCCAATAGGAGGTGTTCCAGATGGACTTTCGTTTAGATCAAAGTTTAGTAGCTCTTGGTATTGATACAGTTGTGGTCGGAATTGCTAGAAATGTGGATCCTCAAGCAGTTTTGCTCCCTTCTTTTCTTGAAAAGAAGAAAGAGCTTGAACAATGGGCGCTCCAGTGTCAGACAGAAGAAGTAGGGGCATCTCCTGTCATTAAAGGGTATACAGACCTTTTGCAAAAAGTAGGGCGTAGCATCAAGAAAAATCCACCAACAGTCCTAGCTCTTATCCGAAACATCCAGCATCGAGGAGCTCTTCCTCAGATCAATAGCATCATCGATATCTATAATGTCGAATCGCTGAAGTCTTTTCTCGCGATCGGAGGACATGACCTAGATAAGATTGAGGGACCGATTGAATTTACAGTGAGTCAAAGAGACGATCTCTTTCTCCCTATCCTTTCTAGTGAAAAACATGTCGCACCGACAGATCCTGTCTACCGGGATCAAAAAGGAGTTCTGGCTTGGTTGGATGTACGCGATAGTGACCATTACAAATTTGAGGAGACTACGCAAAACGCCCTCTTTGTCATCCAAGGAAATACCGAGACGTCAGTCGAGATGCGTTTAGAAGCGCTAGAACGAATCCACAAGGACCTTGCTCTTTGCATGCCTCAGCTTCAATTTGAGAAATTTCTCGTCACACAAAATGGAGTGGAAAAGGTCGTGTAAACAGCGAAAATCATTTTCATGAAATTTTCAATTTGACAAAGTAATCCATTTGCGGTAAGATATTGTTCGGGCACCTCATTTTGAGGTCGGAGCTCCCTAAGGATTAGGGAGCTATTTTTGTTTTTTCTGCAAAGAGGAATGGCCTCTACAACAATAGAAGAAGAGGAAAGCACATGTCAACAAAATATATTTTTGTCACGGGTGGTGTCGTATCATCCATCGGGAAAGGGATTGTCGCAGCAAGTCTTGGTCGCTTGCTCAAAAATCGTGGATTGAAAGTGACGATCCAAAAATTTGACCCTTATATCAATATTGACCCAGGGACGATGAGTCCTTACCAACACGGGGAAGTATTTGTCACAGACGATGGCGCAGAGACAGACTTGGACCTTGGTCACTATGAACGCTTCATTGATATCAATCTGAATAAGTACTCAAATGTGACAACAGGGAAAATTTATAGCGAAGTCCTTCGCAAGGAACGTCGTGGAGAATACTTGGGCGCGACTGTACAGGTGATTCCTCATATTACAGATGCCTTGAAAGAAAAGATCAAACGAGCAGCGACGACGACGGATTCAGATGTCATCATCACAGAAGTCGGGGGAACAGTTGGAGACATTGAGTCCCTTCCTTTCCTTGAAGCTCTTCGTCAAATGAAGGCAGATGTTGGTGCTGAAAACGTTATGTACATCCACACCACTCTTCTACCTTACTTGAAGGCTGCGGGAGAAATGAAAACCAAGCCGACCCAACACTCTGTGAAAGAATTGCGTGGTCTTGGAATTCAACCAAATATGTTGGTCATCCGTACAGAAAAACCAGCTGGTCAAGGAATTAAGAACAAGTTGGCTCAATTCTGTGATGTGGCACCAGAAGCTGTCATCGAGTCACTTGATGTGGAACATTTGTACCAAATCCCATTGAACTTGCAAGCACAAAATATGGACCAAATCGTTTGTGACCATTTGAAATTGGATGTTCCTGCAGCAGATATGACAGAATGGTCTGCGATGGTCGACAAGGTCATGAACCTCAAGAAGCAGGTCAAGATTTCCTTGGTTGGAAAATACGTAGAATTGCAAGATGCCTACATTTCTGTCGTTGAGGCCTTGAAGCACTCAGGGTATGCCAATGATGCAGAGGTCAAGATTAATTGGGTCAATGCCAATGATGTGACAGCTGAAAATGTGGCAGAACTCCTTGGAGATGCGGATGGGATCATCGTCCCAGGTGGTTTTGGTCAACGGGGGACAGAAGGAAAAATTCAAGCCATCAAGTATGCGCGTGAACAAGACGTCCCAATGTTGGGTGTCTGCTTGGGTATGCAGTTAACCTGTATCGAATTTGCCCGTCACGTTTTAGGCTTGGAAGGGGCCAATTCATCCGAATTGGATCCAGAAACCAAGTATCCAATTATCGATATCATGCGGGACCAAATTGATGTGGAAGACATGGGAGGAACGCTCCGTCTCGGTCTTTACCCATCTAAACTCAAACGAGGATCAAAAGCAGCCGCTGCCTATGACAATCAAGAAGTGGTGCAACGTCGCCACCGTCACCGTTATGAGTTTAACAATGCTTTCCGTGAACAGTTCGAAGAAGCAGGATTTGTCTTCTCAGGCGTTTCACCAGACAACCGTTTGGTCGAAATCGTTGAAATCCCAGAAAACAAATTCTTTGTTGCTTGCCAATACCACCCAGAATTGTCAAGCCGTCCAAACCGCCCAGAAGGACTTTACACAGCCTTTATCACAGCGGCAGTTGAAAACCATGATAGCAAATAAAAATCAAGGGAGCAGGTCCTTCGACCTGCTCCCTTTTTGTGAAAAAATGACAAACTCTGAAAAAAGTTTGAAAAAAATCTTGACAAAAAAGTCGTTGATTGATATACTAGTAAAGTACTCAATCGCGGGGATGGCGGAATTGGCAGACGCGCAGGACTAAGGATCCTGTGACCGCTTTAGGTCGTGAGGGTTCAAGTCCCTCTCTCCGCATCGGATCAAGATAGCTTCTGCTATCTTTTTTTGTTTTCAAATATCTTTGTGGTAGAATAGGTATGAGATGAGGTGAGAACATGAAGAAGAAGTATCTGGTTTTGGTCGATGGCCTCTTTGCACTATTGGGAAGTGCCATTAATTTTTTCGGTCCTATCCTGATTTTAGCGATGGGGATAGGCGCATACAAATATACCTTTAGATACTTTATCGCCTTAAACATATGGAATGTTTTCATTTTTCTAATTGCGATGGCGTCTCAGTATCTGCTCAGAGATGAAAAAAGAATCAAAAAATGGATTCTTTATCTTTTTCTGATAGCGGGCAGTATTCTCTTTCTTGCGTCAATCCTTGCTGTGGGTGAGAATATTCCCGTTCTTGAGGGTTTGGTAAACGAACTTCTTGGGAAAATGTTTACTGACAGTCAGTTATTTGCTGCTTATTTCTATTCTCAATGGGTTGCAGCGGTATCCTTTGTGATTTGCGGGATTGCTTTTCTCCTTTCGTTAAAAAATTTTAAAGAGAAAGATTGAAAGGGGCTTAAGCTCCTTTTTTGCTTTTTGAATAGGATGGAAGTCTTAGGAGGGAGAGGGTTCCTCCTCATTTATCGTAAGAAATCGCTTAAAGCTACAGGAAAAGCTAGCAATTTCATCTAAAAAGTGATAAAATAAACAATGTAAGTGGGATTAACCCCACAAAAATTTATAGGAGGCCTATAACAAATGGCAATCGTTTCAGCAGAAAAATTTGTCCAAGCAGCTCGTGACAATGGTTATGCAGTTGGTGGATTTAACACAAACAACCTTGAGTGGACTCAAGCTATCTTGCGTGCAGCAGAAGCTAAGAAAGCTCCAGTACTTATCCAAACTTCTATGGGTGCTGCTAAATACATGGGTGGTTACAAAGTATGTAAAGCCCTTATTGAAAACCTTGTAGAATCAATGGGTATTACTGTACCAGTTGCTATTCACCTTGACCATGGTCACTACGACGATGCTCTTGAATGTATCGAAGCTGGTTACACTTCAATCATGTTTGACGGTTCACACCTTCCAGTTGAAGAAAACCTTAAATTGGCGAAAGATGTCGTTGAAAAAGCTCATGCTAAAGGTATCTCAGTAGAAGCTGAAGTTGGTACTATCGGTGGTGAAGAAGACGGTATCATCGGTGACGGTGAATTGGCACCAATCGAAGACGCTAAAGCAATGGTTGCTACAGGAATCGACTTCTTGGCTGCAGGTATCGGTAACATCCACGGTCCTTACCCAGCAAACTGGAAAGGTCTTCACCTTGACCACTTGCAAAAATTGACTGAAGCTGTTCCAGGATTCCCAATCGTATTGCACGGTGGATCAGGTATCCCTGATGATCAAATCCAAGCAGCGATCAAACTTGGTGTTGCGAAAGTTAACGTGAACACTGAATGCCAAATCGCATTTGCAAATGCTACTCGTCAATTCGTACGTGAATATGATGCAAACGAAGCAGAATACGACAAGAAGAAACTCTTCGACCCACGTAAATTCTTGAAACCAGGTTTCGAAGCAATTACAGCAGCTGTTGAAGAACGTATCGACGTATTCGGTTCAGAAGGCAAAGCTTAATTAAAAACAGGAAAGCAAGGTCTCATGTGGATCTTGTTTTTTTGTATGGAAAAGGTTGCTTCCAGGATTTAATTTTTGTACAATATGCCTATGAAAAAATTCAAACTGTGGAGCTGGATCATTTTTGTTGTTCTTATCCTTTTTCTAGGAGGTACATTTGGTTTTCACCAACTTAGTTTGCAAAAAGAAAGTAAGCTTCTCACTCCTATCGGTAAAGAGGTCACGGTCAACGGACATCGAATGAATGTCTCTGTTAAAGGAGAAGGACCTCAAACAATCGTTTTTCTTTCCGGTGCAGGTATCGCCTCTCCTATTTTAGACTTTAAGGATCTATCAGATTCCCTATCCCAAAAATACAAAGTTGTTGTCGTGGAGCGAGCAGGATATGGTTTTAGCCAAGATAGTGATCGTTCAAGAGATGTGATGGAGGTCCTTTCTGAGACCCGTCAAGCTTTGGCGCAAGCTCATGTTTCAGGTCCTTATGTGATTATTTCGCATTCTATGGCTAGTTTAGAGAGTCTTGCTTGGCAAGAGAAATATCCGAATGAAGTGAAGGCTTTGATTGGCCTGGATTGGGCCTTGCCAGCGAGTTATGAAGATTTAAAAGAACACCCAACTCTCATAACCTTAGCCTATTGGACGAGTAAGATTGGCCTGCTCCGTTATTTCCCTGAGTCCTTTTATATAAAAAATCCAACTCTGACTGAAACTGAACGACAACAATATAAATTACTAGCATATAAGCAGTTGATGTCACAAGCCATGCTTCATGAATCCCGTTTGGCAAAGGAAAATGCCAAGAAAGTTCCATCTAGCATTAATCCGAAAATTCCAGCCTTACTCCTGGTTTCTAACGGTGAAGGCACGACCTTTAGCCAATCAGAGTGGCAACGTTATGCAGAGAGATTTGCAAGCGACCAGTCTAATGTTCAAGTCGACTATATGGATGCGCCTCACGACCTCTATCATTATCAAAGCGATGCTATTGTTTCTCGTATTAAAGAATTTTTAGAGAATAATTGAGGGCTTAAAAATCCATTGAGACTGATGATAATAATTAAATGCTGAAGGATTAACAGTAGAATCGTTAATTTTCTCGATTAAAAAAATTCTTTTTCTTAACAATAAGCCTGCCCCTAAGGGCAGGTTTTTTGGTGTTTTAAGGAAACTATTAAACCAGAATTTCTGACTCAAAAGCATTATTTCAAGAGAGAAATTTCTAATTTCATAATCTATAAGCAAACGCTTGCATTCTTTTTTTTATTGGATTATAATAGGTTGGTATAAAGCCTTCTGTAATAATATTGAGTAAGTGTAGAAAGTAAGGATTTAGAATATTTGTAGTCAAAAATACAATGTTGCTTCTTACGATAGGGAGATAGATATGGCAATGATAGAAGTGCAACATCTTCGGAAAAATTTTGTGAAGACAGTTAAGGAGCCGGGGTTAAAGGGAGCCTTGCGCTCCTTTATTCATCCTGAAAAGCAGACCTTTGAAGCCGTCAAGGATTTAACTTTTGAAGTTCCAAAAGGGCAGATTCTAGGATTTATAGGGGCAAATGGTGCTGGGAAGTCAACCACCATCAAAATGCTGACAGGAATTTTGAAGCCCACATCTGGCTTTTGTCGGATTAACGGCAAGATTCCCCAGGATAATCGCCAAGATTATGTCAAGGATATTGGAGTCGTTTTCGGACAACGCACCCAGCTATGGTGGGATTTGGCTTTGCAAGAGACCTACACGGTTTTGAAAGAGATCTATGATGTACCGGACTTGCTTTTCCATAAGCGCATGGACTTTTTGAATGAAGTTTTGGATTTGAAGGAATTTATCAAGGATCCTGTGCGGACTCTTTCACTAGGTCAACGGATGCGGGCGGATATTGCGGCTTCCTTGCTTCACAATCCCAAAGTTCTCTTTTTAGATGAACCGACTATTGGTTTGGATGTGTCTGTCAAGGACAACATTCGTCGGGCCATTACCCAGATTAATCAGGAGGAAGAGACAACTATTCTCTTGACTACTCATGATTTGAGTGATATTGAGCAACTCTGTGATCGGATTTTTATGATTGATAAGGGGCAAGAGATTTTTGATGGAACGGTGAGCCAGCTCAAGGAGACCTTTGGAAAGATGAAGACTCTCTCCTTTGACCTGACGCCAGGTCAAAATCATCTAGTCTCTCATTATGAGGGTTTGCCTGATATGTCCATTGATAGACAAGGAAATACTCTCAATATTGAATTCGATAGTTCCCGCTACCAGTCGGCCGATATTATCAAGCAAACCTTATCTGATTTTGAGGTCCGTGATTTGAAGATGGTAGATACGGATATTGAAGATATTATCCGTCGCTTCTATCGAAAGGAGCTCTAAGATGGTCAAATTGTGGAGACGTTATAAACCCTTTATCAATGCAGGGATTCAGGAGTTGATTAGCTATCGAGTCAACTTTATTCTTTATCGGATTGGCGATGTCATGGGTGCTTTTGTGGCTTTTTATCTATGGAAGGCTGTCTTTGATTCCTCCCAGGAGCCTTTGATTCAGGGCTTCAGTATGGCGGATATCACCCTCTACATCATCATGAGTTTTGTGACTAATCTTCTGACTAGGTCGGATTCTTCCTTTATGATTGGTGATGAGGTCAAGGATGGTTCCATTATCATGCGCTTGTTGCGACCAGTGCATTTTGCGGCTTCTTACCTCTTTACGGAGCTTGGTTCCAGGTGGTTGATTTTTATCTCTGTTGGACTGCCATTTTTAAGTGTCATGGTTTTGATGAAAATCTTGTCTGGGCAAGGAATTGTAGAAGTGTTGGGACTAACTACCCTTTATCTTTTTAGCTTAACGCTGGCCTATCTGATTAACTTTTTCTTTAATATCTGCTTTGGATTTTCAGCCTTTGTATTTAAAAATCTTTGGGGTTCCAACCTACTTAAGACTTCCATAGTGGCCTTTATGTCTGGGAGTTTGATTCCCTTGGCTTTCTTTCCAAAGGTCATTTCAGATATTCTGTCCTTCTTACCTTTCTCATCCTTAATTTACACTCCGGTCATGATTATTGTTGGGAAATACGATGCTAGTCAGATTCTTCAAGCACTTTTGCTTCAGCTTTTCTGGCTTATAGTGATGGTGGGCTTGTCTCAGTTGATTTGGAAACGAGTCCAGTCATTTATCACCATTCAGGGAGGTTAGTATGAAAAAATATCAACGCATGCATCTGATTTTTATCAGACAGTACATCAAGCAAATCATGGAATACAAGGTAGATTTTGTGGTTGGTGTGTTGGGAGTCTTTCTGACTCAAGGCCTGAACCTCTTGTTTCTTAATGTCATCTTTCAACACATTCCCTCCCTAGAAGGTTGGACTTTTCAAGAAATTGCCTTTATCTATGGATTTTCCTTAATTCCAAAGGGACTAGATCATCTCTTTTTTGACAATCTCTGGGCTTTAGGTCAACGACTAGTTCGAAAAGGGGAGTTTGACAAGTATCTGACTCGTCCTATCAATCCTCTCTTTCACATCCTCGTTGAGACCTTTCAGATTGATGCCTTGGGTGAACTTTTGGTCGGTGGAATTTTACTAGCGACAACGGCGGCTAGCATTGCTTGGACTCTTCCAAAATTCCTGATTTTTCTAGTTTGTATTCCTTTTGCGACCTTGATTTATACTTCCTTGAAAATTGCTACAGCCAGCATCGCTTTTTGGACCAAGCAGTCAGGTGCCATGATTTACATTTTCTATATGTTTAATGATTTTGCCAAGTATCCTATTTCTATTTACAATTCGCTCCTTCGTTGGTTAATTAGCTTTATTGTACCTTTCGCCTTTACGGCCTACTATCCTGCCAGCTATTTCTTGCAGGACAAGGATGGACTCTTTAATATTGGTGGTTTGATTCTGATTTCCCTTGTTTTCTTTGTTATTTCCCTCAAACTTTGGGACAGGGGATTGGATGCCTACGAAAGTGCTGGTTCGTAAGAGGTCAAGTAAGACTAAAATCAAGAAAGGAACTTATGATGTTTGTAATTAAAGAAGTCAAGGGTGAAGATCAAAAAATGGCAGTTGTCGCTGAGATTTTAAGGGATTTGCCAGAATGGTTTGGAATACCAGAAAGCACGCAAGCCTACATTGAAGGAGCTAAGGATTTACGAGTTTGGGCTGCTTATCAAGAAAGTGATGTAGTAGGGTTTATAAGTTTATCATATTCGAGTGAAGATTGTGCTGAAATTGACTGTCTAGGCGTGAAAAAATCATTCCAAGGTCAAGGAATTGGAAGGGAATTAATTACGACTATAGAAAGAGAAGCAGTCAAACAAGTGGACTACCTACAGGTCAAAACAGTGGCAGAAGGTTCTAATAAGAACTACGATCGAACCAATGTCTTTTATCGTAGTGTTGGATTTAAAAAGTTAGAGATTTTTCCATCTTTATGGGATCCACAGAATCCATGTCAGATTCTGATTAAAAAGATCAACTAAAAGTGCTTGACATCCGCTATCAGAGTGCTATACTAAGAAGGTAATCGCCGATTTAGCTCAGTTGGTAGAGCAACGCACTCGTAACGCGTAGGTCACAGGTTCGATCCCTGCAATCGGCATAGGAAGAAACTGCTTTAAAGGAGCGAGACGACGAATGATGGTGATCACATATTCGTTCGGTCTCGCTCCTTTTTTGACCGCATAGGCGCCATTTTTGACCACTTAGTCAAAAGTCCTTGTCGCCGTTGGGGCTCTCTGCTATCATAGAATCATCAAAGGAAGAAACACTTCCGAATATTGAAAACGAGGTATATGATGATGAAAAAATTACTTGGACTTGGATTGATTCTTGCTGCTCTTGCGGTTGTCACAATGGGAATGGTTGGCTTTCCAAAGATCGATGTGAATATCTGGCCTATGTTCCCTGTTCTCTTATTTGCTTTCTTTACACTTGAAAATCTCTTGAAAAAAGATTACAAGGCAAGTGTTATCTGCGCCTTGATCGCATTTATGATCGCAAATGCGATTTACGATGTCCTGCCGGTTTCAAATGGTCTGGTCATCACAGCAGGTGTGCTCGCTTGCGTAGGTCTTAGTTTTCTTTTACCGGACAAGGAAAGCAATAAATAAAGGAGGGCTGGTCACTTGATCAGCTTTTTTACTTCTCAAAAACTACCTCTTGATGGGGAAAACGTGCCACTTACTGAAAAGCCCTTGTTTTGTTTTCAACAGCTGTTATAATGGTACTATCAAAACGTTGGGAAAGGAGTTTTATGAAAGTTAGAATCGAATTGGATCCATCAATGGACGAGCCTGAGATCTTGATTCGAGCTCCGCGCTTGACACCGGAGTTGACCCAGCTGCAAGAGAGAATCCTCGAACAAAAGATCGCTCCATTGGCCTTCTACAAGGATCGGAGTGAGTATTTTCTGGATGTGGCATCGATCCTCTTTTTTGAGACGGACGGGGAGAAGATTTTTGGACACACCAAGGACGAGGCCTACGAGGTCAAGCAGAAGCTCTATGAGTTGGAGGAACTGCTTCCCATCGCCTTTTGTCGGATCTCCAAATCCACCATTGTCAACGCAAAGCAGATCTACTCTTTGGAAAAGTCTTTTTCAGGGACCAGCACGGTCAATTTCTACCAGACCCATAAGCAGGTTCACGTATCTAGACGCTACTATCAACTCTTAAAAGAACGACTAAATGAAATGAGGTAATATCATGAGAAAAAAATTAATCGGAGTATTCTTAATCTTATTAGCAGCCTTACTCCTCTTACAGGGCTATTTTGTAAAATGGGACATCAGCATCTGGACCTTAGCTTGGGTCACCTTGCTTGCAGTCCTGTCCCTCTCTAGTTTCTTGAAACGTCATTTTGGTTGGGGCTTCATCTATGGACTTTTAGCTCTCTTTTGTCTCAATGGGCAATACCATTTCCTTCCAGTGTCCAATTCGGTGGTGATCCTTTCTTCAATTCTCGCTGTGATTGGGCTCAACATCTTGTTCAAACCCTCTAAGAAAACAAAAGCCCGCCTAGCTTCCTATTCTTCTGGTTCGATGAGTAAGTCTGATGGCAATGACATCGATGTCACTTTTTCCACAGTGACAAAATATCTCAATGACCAACACTTTACCCACGGAAGTGCAGATGTAAGTATGGGAGAAGCTTCGGTTTATTTTGACAATTGCCGGATTGAGGGTCCTTCTGCTCAGTTTGTTGTCGATGTTTCCCTTGGGAGTCTGAGCCTCTATGTACCAAGCGATTGGCGCGTCCATGTTAATGTGGATAATTCCCTTTCAGCGATCCAGCATCAGGAAAATCCAAGTGCTCTCACTAGCAAGGATTTCTACATTACGGGCGATGTTTCCTTAGGAAATCTGGAAATTATCTATGTAGGTACGAATTCGTTTTCTTAAGCTAGAAATGAAAAACTTTGGCCAAAAGCTTGCCAAGAGAGATTTTTTTTGGTAATATAGTACGGTATGTGGTGCTAGCACATCCGTTATATTAGATCTAATAGGAGGAAACACAGAAATGGCTAAAGTATGTTATTTCACAGGTCGTAAGACTGTATCAGGTAACAACCGTTCACACGCTATGAACCAAACAAAACGTGCCGTAAAACCAAACCTTCAAAAAGTAACTGTCCTTATCGATGGTAAACCTAAAAAAGTTTGGGCTTCAGCTCGTGCATTGAAATCTGGTAAAGTAGAACGCGTTTAATAAAGAAAAAAGGCTGGGCATAAAGTGTCCAGCCTTCGCTTTTTGATAGGAATAGTAGCATGACGCAGTGGTTGATTGGAACTACTCATGTTTGAAACATTCGTACTTCCTAATCAACTGTGCGGGGGTGGGAAAATTGAAAAGGTTTGGGGAACCTTTTCAATTTTTTTTATTTTACGGAGTTCTTTCCCACTCCCTTTTCTTTTTCTCCAGAGACAGCTGTCACAGCGGGAGAAGAATAGTCCCTACCCTTTTACAGTTGACCTCTTTTATGGTAAAATAGAATATAAAATACTTTTGAGGTAGAAATTATGACAGTAAAAATCAATACAAAGGATGGTCAAATTGAATTGACTGATGAGGTTATCGCAACTGTTGTAGGCGGTGCTGCTACTGAGATCTTCGGTGTGGTTGGAATGGCCAGCAAAAATGCGATCAAAGATAATTTCCAAGCCCTCCTAGGGAAAGAAAACTTCTCTAAAGGTGTTGTTGTCAAAACAACGGAAGCAGGAACTATCGCAGTTGATGTTTACACTGTTTTGAGCTATGGAACAAAAATTAGCGAAGTCTCAAAAAATATTCAAGAACGTGTGAAATTTAGTTTGGAAAATCAACTTGGAATCACTACGGATACTGTGAATGTCTATATTCAAAATATCAAGATTGTGGGAGAATAATCGTGGCTAATATTACTACAAGTTTATTTCAAGAAATGGTTCAAGCGGGGGCTACGCGCTTAAATAAACAAGCGGAATATGTAAACTCTTTGAACGTCTTTCCTGTACCAGACGGGGACACAGGAACCAATATGGGAATGACCATCGAAAATGGGGCCAAAGAAGTATCGGACCGTTCTGCTTCAACTGTTGGTGAAGCAGCAGGGATCTTCGCTAAAGGACTATTGATGGGGGCGCGTGGGAACTCAGGAGTCATCACTTCTCAATTGTTCCGTGGATTTTCTCAAAGTGTCAAAGACAAAGAAGAATTGGATGGAGCAGCACTTGCAGCAGCCTTCCAGTCTGGTGTAGAAGTCGCTTATAAAGCCGTTATGAAGCCGGTTGAAGGTACCATTTTGACGGTTTCTCGTGGGGCGGCCATCGGTGCCAAGAAAAAAGCAGAATCCACCAATGATGCGGTAGAAGTCATGCGTGCAGCTCTTGAAGGTGCTAAAACAGCTCTTGCTAAGACTCCAGATATGTTGCCAGTCTTGAAAGAAGTTGGCGTGGTAGACTCTGGTGGTCAAGGGTTGGTCTTCATCTATGAAGGATTCTTGTCAGCCTTGACAGGTGAATTCATCGCTTCTGAAGAGTTCCAAGCAACACCTGCAACCATGTCAGAAATGATCAATGCAGAACACCACAAGTCAGTCGCTGGCCATGTCGCAACTGAAGACATCAAGTTTGGTTACTGTACAGAAATCATGGTCGCTTTGAAACAAGGTCCAACCTATGTCAAAGATTTCGATTACGATGAATTCCGTAACTATTTGAACAACCTTGGGGATTCCCTATTGGTGGTGAATGACGATGAGATTGTCAAAGTTCACGTCCATACAGAAGATCCAGGTCTTGTCATGCAAGAAGGTCTTAAATACGGAAGCTTGGTGAAAGTGAAAGTTGACAACATGCGCAACCAACACGAAGCGCAAGTTGAAAAAGAAGAGCGTCAAGCCAAACCAGTTGAAGAAAAAGAATATGCCATCATTGCAGTCGTTGCGGGTGACGGATTGGCTGATATCTTTAAAGCGCAAGGGGTGGATTACATCATCTCTGGTGGTCAAACCATGAACCCATCAACAGAAGACTTTGTCAAAGCTGTTGAAGAGTTGAATGCGCGCAACATCATTATCTTGCCAAACAACAAAAATATCTTGATGGCCGCTCAATCTGCAGCAGAAGTGATTGATCAACCAGCAGCAGTTGTAGAGACCAAGACCATCCCTCAAGGATTGACCAGTCTTCTTGCCTTTGATGAAAGCAAATCGATCGAAGAAAACTACGAACGAATGAGCGCTTCATTGGGCGATGTTGTGTCTGGTAGTGTGACGACAGCGGTTCGCGATACCACTATCGACGGCCTTGAAATCCATGAAAATGACAATCTTGGAATGGTCGATGGTAAGATCGTCGTTTCAAACCCAGATATGATGGAAACCTTGGAAGAAACCTTCGATCATATGTTGGACGAAGATAGTGAAATTGTGACCATCTATGTCGGTGAAGACGGCAGTGAGGAGTTGGCAAACGAATTGGCCCAAGCCCTTGCTGAGAAGTATGAGGATGTAGAAGTGGAAATCCACCAAGGTGGCCAACCAGTCTACCCATACTTGTTTAGTGTAGAATAATTGAACAGAAGGTTCCTTTCGGAACCTTTTTTTGTAGATAGAAAAAGGAGGAGATTCCCTATGAAATCGATGTGATTTGGAGAAATTAAGACGGAAGTGAATCCTCCATTGAGACTTTATTAGTGAAGAAAAGGGGACTTTGCAAAAAGTCTCAAATTCATCAGTTTTTTATTCAAACTGAAGGGCTTGAAATGAGGGGGAAATGGTTTGAAAAGTGGAGTTTTTAGACAAGAAAGACGCGATATGTTATACTGATAACAGTATGTGAAAGGAGAGTTATAAAAATGAAGAAATTTTTTGTAACCCTTGGGCTAGCCATTTTGGTATTGACTGGTTGTTCGCAATCCCAAACAAAGAAAACAACACCCGCTAGCTCATCTAGCAGTTCCTCTGTTAAAAAAGAAGTAAAAAATGTAGAAAAAACCACAACCTTAGTTGGAGATATCAAGGGAACAAAACATCGGGATATCATCAAATCAAAGGGAGATAAGGTTGAAAACCTTCGTATCGAAGTGACAGCTGATCTACCCCAACAACTTGGAACTATCGCAGCAGAGAAGTCACCTGAAGAACTTACAGCAGCCATTCAAGCTTTGCTGGAGCAAAATGAAGACTATAAGAAGCTAAAAACAGTTCCCGGTTTTAGTTTGGAATACACAGTCACACCAGAAAAAAAATTGCTCTCAACAAGTGTGATTGACATCAACCTAATTGACGCCAAGTCTCTAGAAGAAATTTCTTACTTCAAAGATGCTGGTCTCAATGATTTGAAAAACATGAAGGCAGATGCCTTGGTCAAGGCCTTGAAACTGCATGGCATGAAAGAAGAAGGTCAGTAAGAAGAATAGAAAAAGTCGAGTGAAGTCACTTGGCTTTTTTTAGTGACTTTTGTCATGTGAGCGAGTGACAAAATCATCTAGTGGGCAGTTATTCCTTTCGCTATAATATAGTCAGAAAGTAAGAGGTAAGGAAAAATGAAACAATGGATTTATAAAGTATTTACGTTAACAGTGGTTGGAATGGTCGTCTATTTGATCTTTTCAAAGGATGATAGTCTCTATTACCATTTTCCTTGGGAATTATTTGCTGGAATTGGTATCATGAGTTGGGCCGTTCAAGAAGGTCTAAAAATGGTCAAGGCTGTTAAAAAGGAGATGGAGCAATGAAAAAGAAACTTGAAATTGGATTGGTAGCTGTTTTGTGTTTGCTCCTTTGGGCGACTGAGATGATGACGGGCTGGTTTTCTGCCCATTTTCCTAGCTGGTTTTTCCAAACGGTTTGGGGAGTGACCTTGGTCGTCTATGTCATCATTCCAGCTGGCCAAATCTGGTTGAAAGGAGAGTCTCATGAGTGTCATTAGAGTAGAGAACTTGAACAAAAGTATCAAAGGAAAGGTGATCCTAGAAGATCTTTCTTTCACAGTTGAGAGAGGGGATTGCTTGGCTTTGATTGGGCCAAACGGAGCTGGGAAAACAACATTGATGGATTGCCTCCTAGGGGATAGGAAGGTGACTTCTGGAATCATTAAAATAGAAGGAAAAGCTCCTGGTCATCCTCAGTTAAAGGATAGTGTCTCTTATCTCCCTCAAGAGAATGCCATCGTTCAAAAGCTAACCGTGCAGGAACTGATCAGTTTCTTTCGCTCCATTTATCCCAACCCTTTAACGGTCAATGACATCGATGATTTATTGCGTTTTACTCCAGAACAAAAGAAGCAATTAGCCAGTAAGCTGTCTGGTGGGCAAAAGCGTCTCTTATCCTTTGTGTTGACCTTGATTGGTCGTCCCAGTCTCCTATTTTTGGATGAGCCAACGGCTGCCATGGATACGTCCACTCGCCAACGCTTTTGGGAGATCGTCGGGCATTTAAAGGACCAAGGTGTGACTATTGTCTATTCTTCCCATTACATCGAGGAAGTAGAGCATACAGCTGATCGGATTTTGGTCTTGCACCAGGGCCATTTGCTTCGGGATACGACGCCTCTAGCCATGCGAAGCGAAGAGGTAGAAAAACATTTCACCCTTCCTTTGCGTTACAAAGCTCTAGTGGCCGAGATGGAAGGGATTGGTCAAGTGACGGTCAAACCCGATGCCCTTCAGGTTGTGACAGGTGATGCCAATCGTTTGTGGAGGCGATTGCAGGAAGAAGGCTGTTCGATCCAAGAGATCGAGGTGACCAATAGAAGTTTATTGGATTCTATTTTTGAAAATACAAAGGAAGTAGGTAGAGAAGATGAAACGCATGAAAGCTCTCGGCGTGGTTGAGTGGCATTTGACTAGACGCCAAGCCATTTATTACTTGTTATCAATTGGGATGCCAACGGCCTTTTATCTCTTCTTTTCAGGGATGTACCAGGAAACACCAGGAGCACCTGCTCACTTTATGAGGGATTATCTCCTTTCTATGACGGCATTTTCTATGATGTCTACGGCTATCTTTTCTTTTCCAACAGTTCTTGAAACTGATCGACTCAACAATTGGCAAAAAGTCTTGCGCCATACCCCGGTATCTATGGTAGAATATTATCTAATAAAGGTTGCGGGTCTCTTTGTAGACTTTCTCCTATCGATTGGAGTTGTCTTTACTGTGGGCCATGTGGTGCGCCATGTGAATATGTCCCTACAGGATTGGGTCTTAGCGGCCTTCCTTCTCATCCTAGGAAGTCTAGCTTTTGTAGCTATCGGTCTGGTCTTGACCTTGCTTCCTTCCAGTCAATTGATGTCGGTTGCAGGCAATCTCCTCTATATGGGACTGGCTGTTATGGGTGGCCTATGGATGCCTATTAGTGTCTTTCCAGAATGGATGCAAGCCATCGGCAAATGCTTACCAACCTATCAATTGATGGAACTGATTAAGACCTTTTTAAACAAGGGGCAGGTTAATGTCTTTGCGAGTGTCTATTTAACCTTGTTTACCCTGGTCTTGTTTGCCCTTGTTATCATCTATCGTCGTCATTCTGAGGTTCGTTCATGATTGAAAAACTCAAGCGTATCCATTATATGTTTTACGCTAGCCTAGTCTTTATGGGCTTTCCCTTTATCTCTATTTTATTAGGGGAGGTCCCCTACTGGCACTTCTTTTTAGCCCTCTTGTTTATTGCTTCCTATCTAGGAGTCTTGATTACTGAAAACAAAAAGCTGACCTGGATTTGTTGGCTATACCTCCTAGCCTATGTAGCAGGAAATACTCTTTTTATTAACGCCAACTATTTTTGGTTTTATTTCTTCATCAGCAACCTATTGGTCTATCACTTTGAGATTCGCAATTTTCGCTCTCCCTATCTTTGGACAGTTTTTCTATCGCAATTCCTGCTTTTTGGGGCCATCTTTTTCAAACAGAGTGCGATGGAGTATGAATGGGTATTTTTAATCATTATTTTCTTTTTTACCCATGCCATGACCTACGGCATGATTCGGATTCGGATGGTGGAAGAGTTGAAAGCTGACCATGCCAAGCAAAATGCCCAGATCAATCTCTTGTTGGCAGAAAACGAGCGCCATCGGATTGGCCGCGATCTGCATGACAGTCTAGGACACACCTTTGCCATGCTCAGTGTCAAGGCGGACCTAGCTGATCAATTCTTAGCATTGGGTCAGGTTGAGAAGGCGCAGGAGCAGGTGCAAGAGATTCAAGCTATCAGTCAAGAGTCCATGCACCAAGTCCGAGAGATTGTGGAGAACTTGAAGCAGCGAACCCTGACAAGAGAGCTAGAAACTGTCCAGCAAATGCTAGAAGTGGCGCAAGTCAAAGTGGAGATTCAGAATGAGCTCGATACAGCTAGCATCTCGCCGATCCTAGAGTCTGCTCTGGCCATGGTGTCTCTGGAATTAGCCACTAATATGATCAAACATGCCAAAGCGACGCAGGCCTTTCTCTCTTATTGCTCCACCGAGACAGGTGTAGAAATGGTTGCAGAAGACAATGGCATCGGCTTTAGTAAAGTTTCCGATAAGGATCTGCACTCGATCCGCGAACGGATTGCCTTATTGGGAGGAGAGTTAGAGATCAGTCGTCGTCACAAGCCAACCCGCATAGAAATACGGATCCCCTATCAAGAAAGGAAATAAGATGCGCTTATTAGTTGCTGAAGACCAAAGTATGTTACGCGATGCCCTCTGTCAGCTCTTGCTTTTGCAAGAGGATGTAGAAGAAGTCTTGCAGGCTGGAGACGGGCAAGAAGCTATTCGCTTACTCGAAACCCATCCAGTTGATATTGCTATCTTAGATATTGAGATGCCCATCAAAACAGGGATAGAAGTGTTGGAATGGGCCAAAAGTCAACAACCCCAGCTCAAGGTTGTCATCGTTACCACCTTTAAGCGACCGGGTTACTTTGAGCGGGCCCTGAAGGCTGGAGTCGATGCCTATGTCTTAAAAGAACGCCGCATTACGGATTTGATGGCCACTCTGCATACCGTTTTAGCAGGGCAAAAAGAATATTCGCCTGAATTAATGGAAGGGATTTTGACCCATCCCAATCCTCTAAGCCCTCAAGAAAAGGCAGTTCTAAAAGAAGTCGCAAAAGGGGCTTCTAACCAAGAAATTGCTGATCGCTTATTTCTCTCAAACGGGACCATCCGCAATTATATGTCAGCCATTCTGACCAAGTTGGATGCGGAAAACCGGACCGAGGCGGCAAAAATTGCCCAAGAAAAGGGTTGGTTATAAGGAAAAAAAGTTTCTAGGAGTTCCTAGAGACTTTTTTCTGATAGACCTAGCATTTTTAGAAAAACTCTCATTCTTCGGATTTGGATAGAAAATTCAGAAAATTTACTATTTTTCCTTGAAATATTTTCTAAAAATGGTATGATAGTAGCATGCTAATTTGATATACAAAGTACTGGAAAGGAGAGACATGGAGAAAATTACCTTAGAAACTGCAAAAACCGGTTCAGAGCTCGTTCTTGAAACCCTGCGTGATTTGTGCATTGACACGATTTTTGGTTATCCTGGTGGAGCGGTTTTGCCTTTATACGATGCCATCTATAGCTTTGAGGGTATCCAGCATATCTTGGGTCGTCATGAACAAGGATGCTTGCATGAGGCTGAAGGCTACGCCAAATCAACTGGAAAGCTGGGTGTCGCAGTCGTCACTAGTGGACCGGGGGCGACCAATGCCATTACAGGGATTGCAGATGCCATGAGCGATAGCGTTCCCTTATTAGTCTTCACTGGTCAAGTCAATCGTGCTGGGATCGGGAAAGACGCCTTCCAAGAAGCGGATATTGTGGGAATTACCATGCCCATCACCAAGTACAACTATCAAGTACGTGAGACGGCAGATATTCCGCGAATTATCACAGAAGCTGTCCATATTGCGACGACCGGCCGTCCTGGCCCTGTGGTAATTGACCTTCCAAAGGATGTGTCTGCTTTAGAAACAGATTTTATCTATGAACCAAGTGTGAAGCTTCCAAGCTACCAGCCTACCATTGAACCCAATGAATTGCAGATCAAAAAGATTTTGAAGCAATTGAGTAAGGCTAAAAAACCAGTTCTTCTTGCTGGTGGTGGAGTGAGTTACGCTGGAGCTGCAAAAGAGTTGATTGCTCTAGCAGAGCGCTATCAGATTCCAGTAGTGACTAGTCTTTTAGGTCAAGGAACGATTGCGACCAGTCATCCTCTTTTCCTAGGGATGGGAGGAATGCACGGATCCTTCGCGGCCAATATCGCTATGACAGAGACGGATTTCATGATCAGTGTTGGTTGTCGATTTGACGACCGTTTGACAGGGAATCCAAAGACTTTCGCTAAAAATGCTAAGGTTGCCCATATCGACATTGATCCTGCAGAGATTGGTAAGATCATTGCTGTCGACATTCCTGTGGTTGGCGATGCAAAGAAAGCCTTGCAGCAGTTGCTAGCAGAACCAACGGTTCATAACAACACAGAAAAATGGATCGAAAAGGTGACCCAAGATAAGAACCGGGTTCGTTCATACGACAAGAAAGAACGGGTTGTGCAGCCACAAGCTGTGATTGAACGCATCGGAGAGTTGACCAAGGGGGACGCTATTGTCGTCACAGACGTTGGACAACACCAAATGTGGGCAGCTCAATACTATCCTTACCAAAATGAGCGCCAATTGGTAACATCTGGTGGTCTAGGAACGATGGGATTCGGTGTTCCTGCAGCTATCGGAGCGAAAATTGCCAATCCAGATAAAGAAGTTGTTCTCTTTGTCGGAGATGGTGGTTTCCAAATGACCAACCAAGAATTGGCGATCTTAAATATTTATAAGGTTCCGATCAAGGTCGTTATGCTCAACAACCACTCGCTTGGGATGGTCCGTCAATGGCAAGAAGCCTTCTATGATGGTCGGACGTCAGAGTCAGTCTTTGATAGCCTTCCGGATTTCCAATTGATGGCGCAAGCTTACGGGATCAAGAATTATAAATTTGATAATCCTGAAACTCTTGAGAAGGATTTGGAAGTCATCACAGAAGATGTACCAATGTTCATCGAAGTAGACATTTCTCGGAAAGAGCATGTCTTGCCGATGGTACCAGCTGGTAAGAGTAATCATGAGATGTTGGGGGTGAAGTTTAATGCGTAGAATGTTAACAGCCAAACTTCAAAACCGATCAGGTGTTCTGAACCGCTTTACTGGAGTCTTGTCGAGACGTCAAGTCAATATCGAAAGTATCTCTGTTGGCGCAACAGAAAACCCTAATGTATCGCGGATTACCATTATCATTGATGTTGCTTCGCATGATGAAGTAGAGCAAATCATCAAACAGCTCAACCGCCAAGTGGATGTGATCCGTGTCCGGGATATCACTGATAAACCACACTTGGAGCGCGAAGTGATCCTGGTGAAAGTTTCTGCACCTGCTGAGAAGCGGGCGGAAATCTTGGCCATTATTCAACCTTTCCGTGCGACCGTGGTCGATGTAGCCCCAAGCTCTATCACCGTTCAAATGACGGGAAATGCAGAAAAGAGCGAAGCCCTCATTCGTGTTATTCGACCTTATGGGATTAAAAACATTGCCCGCACCGGTGCAACCGGATTTACTCGAGATTAATTCTCACCTTAACATTGTCAACTCCGCCTTAAAAAGGCAAATAATAAAATAGAAAAGAGATTTTACTTATGGCAGTTCAAATGGAATACGAAAAAGACGTTAAAGTTGCAGCATTAAACGGTAAGAAAATTGCTGTGATCGGTTATGGTTCACAAGGACATGCGCATGCACAAAACTTGCGTGACTCAGGTCATGATGTCATCATCGGTGTACGTCCAGGTAAATCATTCGATAAAGCAAAAGAAGATGGTTTTGATACCTATACAGTAGCAGAAGCAACTAAATTGGCAGACGTGATCATGATTTTGGCTCCGGATGAAATCCAACAAGAATTGTACGAAACTGAAATTGCGCCAAATCTTGAAGCGGGTAATGCTGTTGGTTTTGCACACGGATTCAATATCCACTTTGAATTCATCAAAGTTCCAGCGGATGTCGATGTCTTTATGTGTGCACCGAAAGGACCAGGTCACTTGGTTCGTCGTACTTATACTGAAGGATTTGGTGTACCAGCACTTTACGCAGTCTATCAAGATGCTACAGGTAATGCGAAAGATATCGCTATGGACTGGTGTAAAGGTGTTGGTGCGGCACGCGTTGGTCTTCTTGAAACAACCTACAAAGAAGAAACGGAAGAAGATTTGTTCGGAGAACAAGCTGTACTTTGTGGTGGTTTGACTGCCCTTATCGAAGCTGGTTTTGAAGTATTGACTGAAGCCGGTTATGCTCCAGAATTGGCATACTTTGAAGTTCTTCACGAAATGAAATTGATTGTGGACTTGATCTACGAAGGTGGCTTCAAGAAAATGCGTCAATCAATCTCTAACACTGCTGAATACGGTGACTATGTATCAGGCCCACGTGTCATCACTGAGCAAGTGAAAGAAAATATGAAAGCTGTTCTTGCTGACATTCAAAATGGTAACTTCGCTAACGACTTTGTTAACGACTACAAAGCTGGACGTCCAAAATTAACTGCTTACCGTGAACAAGCTGCTAACCTTGAAATTGAAAAAGTTGGTGCTGAATTGCGTAAAGCGATGCCATTCGTTGGTCAAAACGACGATGACGCCTTCAAAATCTACAACTAATTGTCTGTAGAAGACTAAGCAAGTTGGGACACCCTGGCTTGCTTTTTTGATCAATACACAAGAGGTATGAAATGATAACAGCAAAAGATGTGGCTAAGGCCCATAAAATATTAAGAGGAGTCGTTGTTAATACGCCTCTTGAATACGACCACTATTTATCTGAAAAATATGGGGCAAAGATTTATTTGAAAAAAGAAAACGCCCAACGTGTTCGTTCGTTCAAGATTCGTGGAGCGTATTTTGCAATTTCTCAACTCTCAAAAGAAGAGCGGGAACGTGGTGTAGTGTGTGCTTCTGCAGGAAACCATGCGCAAGGAGTTGCTTATACTTGTAATGAAATGAAGATTCCAGCGACCATCTTCATGCCGATTACAACACCGCAACAAAAGATCGGCCAAGTCCGATTCTTTGGTGGGGATTATGTAACAATTAAGTTGGTCGGGGATACCTTTGATGCATCAGCAAAGGCGGCCCAAGAATTTACTCTTGCAGAAAAACGGACCTTTATTGACCCGTTTGATGATCCACACGTACAGGCTGGCCAAGGGACAGTGGCCTATGAAATTCTTGAGGAAGCTCGAAAAGAATCGATTGCCTTTGATGCTGTCCTTGTCCCTGTCGGTGGAGGAGGCCTCATTTCAGGTGTTTCTACCTATATCAAAGAAACGGATCCTCGGATTGAAGTCATTGGGGTAGAGGCCGAAGGAGCGCGCTCCATGAAGGCTGCTTTTGAAGCAGGTGGTCCCGTCAAATTACCAGAAATCGATAAGTTTGCAGACGGGATTGCTGTGCAAAAGGTAGGACAATTGACTTATGAAGTGACCCGTCAACATGTGGAAACCCTGGTTGGGGTCGATGAAGGCTTGATTTCAGAGACCTTGATTGATCTTTATTCTAAGCAAGGGATCGTAGCCGAACCAGCAGGAGCAGCTAGTGTGGCCTCCCTTGAAATCTTGCGCGAATACATCAAGGGGAAAACCATTTGTTGTATTATCTCAGGTGGGAATAATGATATTAACCGTATGCCTGAGATGGAAGAACGGGCTTTGATCTACGATGGAGTAAAACACTACTTTATCGTCAACTTCCCACAACGTCCGGGTGCACTTCGCGAATTTGTAAATGATATCTTAGGACCAAATGATGATATCACACGTTTTGAATACATCAAACGTGCTAGTAAGGGAACTGGCCCTGTCTTGATTGGGGTTACTTTGGCCAATAAGCATGACTATGCAGGCTTGGTTAACCGTATCGAGCGTTTTGATCCGTCTTTCATTAACTTGAACGGCAATGAAACACTCTATAATATGCTGGTCTGAGTATCATGCAGAAATAATCGACTATTTAAGCAATATATTTTTAGGGAATATATTGCTTTTTTATGAAGACTTGTGATATGATATGCGTAAATTAAAAGGAGGAACTTTTTATGCCTGGATTTTTTATCTTTATTTTATTCTTGCTAATGGTTGCAGGATTCATTGTGATTAGCTCACTATATGTGGTCAAGCAACAATCAGTTGCCATCATCGAGCGTTTCGGACGTTATCAAAAAATTAGCGATAGTGGCATTCATATGCGAGCGCCTTTTGGCATCGATAAAATTGCCGCACGAGTTCAATTGCGCGTCTTGCAGAGTGAGATCGTGGTTGAAACAAAAACTCAGGATAACGTGTTCGTTACCATGAATGTGGCGACGCAATACCGAGTGAACGAAAGCAACGTAAAGGATGCCTACTACAAACTCATGCGTCCAGAATCACAGATTAAATCATACATTGAAGATGCTCTTCGTTCTTCTGTGCCTAAGTTGACCTTGGATGAATTATTTGAGAAAAAAGATGAAATCGCTCTTGAAGTTCAAAAACAAGTGGCAGAAGAAATGTCAACTTATGGATATATTATTGTTAAAACCTTGATCACCAAAGTTGAGCCAGATGCCGAAGTGAAACAATCCATGAACGAGATCAATGCAGCGCAAAGAAAACGCGTGGCAGCTCAGGAGTTGGCAGAAGCAGATAAGATCAAGATCGTTACTGCTGCCGAAGCTGAGGCGGAAAAAGACCGTTTGCACGGGGTTGGTATTGCCGAGCAACGGAAGGCCATTGTCGATGGATTGGCAGACTCTATTAAAGAGTTAAAAGGTGCGAATGTAGACTTGACCGAAGAGCAAATCATGTCTATTCTCCTAACCAACCAGTACTTAGATACCTTAAATAATTTTGCAGATAAAGAAGGGAATAATACGATTTTCCTACCAGCAAACCCTGATGGCGTTGAAAACATTCGTACACAAATATTATCAGCCCTGAAAGCAAAGTAAACTTTTTATCATTTTTTAAAAAAGGTTCGTATTTTCAGCAATTTTAGTTGACAAAATTTGCAAAAAAATTTATATTAGTATTGGAAATAATAATATAGGAGAAAGACCATGGCTAAATCGAACTTTGAAAAAGTAGAATCAGTTGTTGGATGGGTACGCGATAAGAAAATTACAGGGTATCGTATCAGCAAAGAAACAAATGCCCGTGAAATGTCTATCATTGCCTTGGCTCAAGGACGTGCAAAAGTAAAGAATATCTCGTTTGAAACTGCACTTGGATTGATTGATTTTTATGACAAAAATCATCAAAAATTCGAAGATTAATTTGTTGTTCCAATTGAAAACCAGAGAGTGTGCTCTCTGGTTTTTTTCTATGCCTCAAAAGCAGAAGCGGTACAAAAAACAGCTTGCTTCCATACTGGTAAGCAAACTGTTTCAAGAGATTAATGTAAGAAGCGTTGAAGGAATTCCTTGGTCCGTTCTTCTTTTGGATTGCTAAAGATTTCTTTTGGATCTCCTTGCTCAGCGATGACACCCTTGTCCATGAAGATGACCCGGCTAGAGACATCGCGGGCAAATTCCATTTCGTGGGTGACGACAATCATGGTGAGTCCTTCTTTAGCGAGGTCCTGCATGATTTTCAAGACTTCCCCAACCATTTCTGGGTCTAGGGCAGAAGTTGGTTCATCGAAGAGAATGGCATCAGGATCCATAGAGAGGGCGCGTGCGATGGCGACCCGTTGCTTTTGACCACCTGAAAGTTGTTTCGGACGGGCAGCCCAATATTGAGATCCCATACCGACTTTTTCAAGGTTTTCTTTGGCAACTTTCTCTGCAGTCTCACGATCACGCTTGAGGACGGTTGTTTGTGCAACGATCGTATTTTCCAAGACGTTTAAATTTTCGAAGAGATTAAAGCTTTGGAAAACCATCCCTAATTTCTCTCGGTAGTGGGTAAGATCATACTCAGGATCAAGAACATTTTGTCCACGATAGAGAATCTCTCCAGCAGTAGGAGTCTCTAGAAGATTGATGGAGCGAAGGAAGGTTGATTTTCCGCTACCAGAGCTCCCGATGATGGAGATCACCTCTCCTTTTTCAACCGTAAGCGAAATATCTTTCAAAACCTCATTTTGACCATAAGATTTTTTTAAATGTTGAATTTCAAGAATTTTTTCTGACATTATTTCACCTCATTGACTTGCATTTGATTGGCACCTGTAGTATAAGTATCAGAATCTAAGCGACGTTCGATGTAGCGAAGAATTCGTGTGATGGTAAAGGTGAGAACGAAGTATATCACAGCGATGATCGTAAAGGTTGGGAAGTATTTGAAGTTCTGTGTAGCAACCGTATTTCCTGTAAAGTACAGTTCAACTACAGAGATAACGTTCAAGACAGAGGTATCTTTAATATTAATGACGAATTCATTCCCTGTCGCTGGCAAAATATTGCGAACAACCTGTGGAAGGACAACCTTACGCATGGTTTGTCCATGGGTCATTCCCAGTGCCGTAGCTGCTTCAAATTGCCCTTTGTCAACAGCATAAATCCCACCACGAACAATTTCACTCATGTAGGCACCTGTGTTGATGGATACGATGACAATGGCAGCGAGGGTCCGGTCGATTGAAATCCCAAAGGCTTGAGCTGTTCCGTAGTAAATAACCATGGATTGTACAATCATAGGTGTCCCACGGAAGATTTCAATATACACATTCAAGAACCAACCAAAGGCAGTTTGGAATCCAGCAAGGACTTTATTTTTTGCCTTTGGAGCTGTCCGGTAAACTCCAATCAATAACCCAATAATCAAACCGGCAATTGTCCCAGTCATAGAAATCAAGAGGGTCATTCCGGTTCCACGTAAGAACTGTGGACTACTTTCTTTTAAGATGTTTACAACTTGGTCAAAGAACGATTCTTTACTCTCAGTAATATCTGTTGAAACAGGTTGTTTTGTCACCATGTCGTCCATTAGTTTGACCTGTTCTTTAGTGGAAATGTTTGCTAAAGCAGCATTGACTTTGTCAATCCGGCTATCACCTTTTTTCATACCGATAGCGATCGCGGCATCTTCTTCGCCAACTTTAAAACCATTTTTGAATTGAATCATTTTAAAATTTGAATTGGCAGATTCAGCTGTCAATGCTTCGGGACGTTCTGAAACATAGGCATCGATGACACCAGATTCTAAAGCTTGGCGCATTTGGGCAAAGTCGCCCATAGCAGTTACTTTTTTAGAACCTTTTAGTTGTGAAATAAGATTATATAGGTAGACACCTTGTTGAGAGGTGACCTTTGCATCTTTAAAGTCATCTAAGGTAGTAGCATTTGCATAGTTTCCATCTTTGCGAACGAGCATAACTGGCTCACTGGTATAGTAGCTGTTAGAGAAAGCTATTTCTTTTTTTCGTTCTGCGGTAGGGCTCATCCCTGCAATGATCATATCAATTTTTCCAGATGATAAAGCTGGGATTAGTCCATTCCAAGATGTTTTGACAATTAGTGGTTTTTTTCCAAGTTTCTCTGCTACCTTTTTGGCGATTTGAACATCATATCCATTGGCATATTGATTCGTACCATCAATCTTAACAGCCCCATTTGAATCGTCTTTTTGAGTCCAGTTAAAAGGTGCATAGGCGGCCTCCATACCAATGCGCAGATAACCCTCTTCTTTTACAGGGTGAGTGATCGCCAGAAAAATTAACAGAAAAGTTACTATTCCGACAAAGACTCCAATGATTGTTTTTTTCATTTTTTCTCCTCTTCCTTATTTTAACTTCTCCTATTGTACAGTAAAATAGGCTACATTTCAAACATACTCCTCTTTTTATTTAAAAAATGTTATAATAATACAAAGGAGCGTGATCAAATGAAAAAGTATTTGTATGTTTTTTTCGCCTTTCTGGCCTGCCTTTTTGTCAGTCAGAATGTCCATGCATCTAGTCCATCTTATGATGTACTTTACTATGGTGGAACCTTGACCTTGGACACCTGGGACGACGCCACCTATGAGGAAGAACTGGTTTATTATTTCAAAGATTCTTATAGAGGGCAGTATGTTAGCCTAGGAACTGCGGGGAACATGCCACAAGGCTTTGCAATTGAGATACCGCCAAAGGTTGAGGTGGAAGGTCGTGAGCTTCAAAGAGAACCCGAGATTACGAATCTAGGTGATGGCTACCGAGTGAAAATTTATAACAGTGGTGTAGCGACAGATACAGTCAAAATTAAAGTTACATGGAAATTAAAAAATCTCCTCTATTCACACAAGGATATCTTGGAGTTGAACTGGAAACCGATCACAGATGGGGATCAGAAGGTGGACGAGGTTCAATTTCGTGTTATTCCTAAGTTTGCGCCCGCAAATGCCCAATCGGAACTGTATATCCATACAGCCTTTATGGGACCGGATGTGACTGTAAAGAAAGAAGATGGAATCTATTCTGCCACTTTCTATAACCTAGGCAAAGGAAAAGCTGTGGAGTTGTATGGTTACTGGTTGAAGTCAGACCTAACTACCTTGTATGATTCTGGTCGAAATACAGGATTGACCAAATTGGATGAATTTCACAAGAACCAAGCTAAAATTGAACAGGAAAAATACTGGACACGCATGTTTTGGAACTGGATCTTACCAGCCTTATTGATTGCACTCTGGCTTCTTTCTCTCTTGGGTCGCAAACGGTTCAAAAAAATGATTTGGCCTGGTGTGACTTATCCGACTGATACTCGTCTTTATGAAATTCCACAGGATATTGCACCTCTTGTCATGAGCTCGGTTGTTTATTCAGCTGAATTAGACGAGGCCTCCCCTACCAATAAAGAGAAGGCAACTCCGCCGGTGTTTACATTTGAAAAAATGCTTCAAGCTACATTGCTGGATTTGATGGATCGTGGAGTGATTGTCTACGAGCAACAAGGAAATGAAGTCGTTTTGACCAGAAAGTCTCATGGGCATGTAGATGATTTTGAACGTTCCTTTATGAATATGGCTTTTGGGGATCAAGTTTCCTGTCCTGTTAACCGTCTCTTTGAGAATTATAAATTTAGTGATGATGTATACAAACATGCCAAAAAAGCAGATCAAGATGCCATTCGTTCACTAGGAAGTTGGGCTCAAGGCCACTTTGATACGGCTGTCAACCAAGTGGCCCGAGATGTTCATCGCAAGGTGGAAGATCTCCATTTGCCAAGCTACTATCGCCCTTTAGAAGCAAAAGAAGAAGCGCAAGCTAGACGAAGTCTCTTCTTTGGTTGGGCTGCTTGGTTTATCGCCCTTGGAGCAGAAATCTTTGCCATCTTTGGGATGGGTTGGTTCTCTGTTCCTTGTTTGATAGGGATCCTCATACTTTGGTTTATGCCAGTGCGCTTCAATGGTGTCTTTAAAGCCTGCCTACGAGATGGTGTTGTCAATCTTGCGGGTGCTGAGCAACGCTATTACTGGGATAGTTTTGGTCGGATGTTGAAAGAGATTGCCCACCTCAACGATGCAGAGTTGCAGTCTCTGGTCCTATGGAATCGCTTATTGGTCTATGCGGCCTTGTATGGTGTAGCTGATCAGGTCACAAAGGTCATGAAGCTTCGGAATATTCATTTAGAAAATCAAGCCTTAAACGCCTTCGTTTACACCCCGTTCTATCATGATGTGACCCACTCAAGTCATGCCATGTCTACTTATGGATCGACAGCATCGACAGCTAGTCATTTCACAGTTTCCTCTGGTAGTGGAGGAGGTTTCTCTGGCGGAGGAGGCGGAGGAGGCTTTGGTGCCTTCTAAGTAGCACTAAGAATGGTCTTGGTAGCTCTTTCCCTTCTAGTTTAGAAGGCCTGGTCCAGTCCATAGATTTATGATATAATAGAGCAAATGTAAGTTTAGGAGAAAAAGATGTTTCTGATCGAATTAATCAAGGCGGTTCTTTTTGGGATTGTCGAGGGGATTACAGAATGGTTACCGATCTCAAGTACAGGTCACTTGATTCTGTTACAGGATTTTGTGCAGTTTAAAAATCAAGATCCGGCCTTTATGGAGATGTTCAATGTCGTGATCCAATTGGGTGCAATCCTAGCGGTTGTGGTGATATATTTCGATAAATTGTATCCCTTCAAACCTGGTAAATCTCCACTAGAAGTACGTCGGACCTGGCAATTATGGGCAAAAGTTGCGGTTGCAACCCTCCCTCTTGTCTTTGTTTTTAAATTGGATGATTGGTTTGAGGCGCATTTCCACAATTCGATTTCCGTTGCGATTATGTTGATCACTTACGGGATTGCCTTTATCTATCTGGAAAGACGAGAACAAGTTGAGCCAGCAGTAACGGAATTGCATAAGCTACCTTATCGAACAGCTCTTTATATCGGACTCTTCCAAGTTTTATCGCTATTTCCAGGAACAAGCCGTTCAGGTGCTACTATTGTAGGTGGCTTGATCAATGGTGTTAGCCGCCCGGTGGTGACAGAATTTACCTTTTATTTGGGGATCCCAGCCATGTTTGGGGCTAGCCTCTTAAAGGTTGGGAAATTCGCTCTTAGCGGACATTCACTAGCATTGGGGCAACTCTTTATTCTACTGGTAGCGATGGGAGTGGCCTTTGTGGTCAGCATGTATGCCATCCGCTTCTTGACAGATTATGTGAAAAATCATGATTTCACCGTCTTTGGGAAATACCGGATTGTTCTTGGTTCCATCTTGCTATTGTATGGACTCTTCCGTATTATTTTCTAAGAGAACGGTTGAACTTGATCAAATTGTTTTCTGAGGTTGGAGACTTTTGTCCCGACCTCTTTTCGATGCATCCTTTTTTTGAATTCTATCCAATTTTTTAGTATAATAGTAAGACTAGAAGTATGAGGTTATGCTATGAAGATGAAGCAAATTAGTGATTCAACAATTAAGATCACGATCCAACTAGAAGACTTAGAAGAACGTGGGATGGAAATTGCTGATTTCCTTGTCCCACAAGAAAAAACAGAAGAATTTTTCTACGCCATTTTGGATGAGCTCGAAATGCCAGAAAGCTTCCTGGATAGCGGGATGCTGAGTTTTCGTGTGACACCAAAACCAGACAAATTGGATGTTTTTGTTACCAAATCAAAAATTGACCAACAATTGGATTTTGAGGATTTGTCAGATCTTCCTGATATGGAAGAGTTGTCGCGCATGACGCCAGATGAATTTATCAAAACCTTGGAAAAAACAATCTCTGATAAGACAAAAGGGGATGCAGAAGCCATTCACCATTTGGAACAAGAAGAGTTGCGGGACAATCAAGAACAAGATCCGACACCTGAAGCGCCAGTAAGTCAGTATATTTATTACATTTTGCGTTTTTCAAATATCCAGCAAGCAGTTGCCTTTTCAAAAACGGTAAGCTTTCCAGTGGATACCTCTGAATTATACAAAATGGGATCTGATTATTATTTAACTGTCTTGATCGATACAGAGGATCAACCAAATCAATATCCAACCTGGTTACTTGCCATCATTCGGGAGTATGCGGATGATTCAGAAGTGACACGGGCCGTTCTGCAGGAACATGGTCACTTACTAATGGTGTCTGGTGCGATTGAGAATTTGAAGAAAGTTGCTAGCTTATGATGTCCTTTTCCTTGCAATTTGTTCTGGTGCTGATTGGGACTTTTATGATTGCCTTGGTATTGACGCCCTTGGTTCGCTTGTTCTCCTTTAAGATTGATGCCGTAGATTATCCGAATGCGCGTCGGATCAATACCAAGCCCATGCCAAGCGCGGGTGGACTGGCTATCGTGATTGCTTTTTCAATTGCGACTCTCGTGTTTATTCCTATGCTGACATCCACCACCGCACCAATCAAAAGTTACCTATCCTATACCTTGCCGGTCGTAGGAGCGGGATGGATTATCGCTCTTACAGGCTTGATCGATGATGTAAAAGAGTTGTCAGCCAAGAAAAAGATGATCGGTATCCTGCTGGCAGCGAGTCTGGTCTGGTTTTTGACAGATTTTCGGCTGAATGATTTCAAGATTCCGTTCGGTGGTCCCTTACTTCATTTTGAACCATGGCTATCGTATCTTTTGACAGTGATTTGGATTGTTGCCATTACCAATGCAGTCAATCTGATTGATGGATTAGATGGCTTGGTGAGTGGGGTCTCTATTATTTCCCTAGTGACAATGGGGATTGTGTCCTATTTCTTTCTACCAGTACCCAATCTCTTTCTGACCATGACGATCTTTGTCTTGGTTGCGTCCATTGCAGGTTTCTTTCCCTTTAACTACCATCCGGCCATTCTCTATTTGGGAGACACCGGTGCCTTGTTTATCGGATTTATGATTTCTGTCTTGTCCTTGCAAGGTTTGAAAAATGCGACAGCTGTTGCGGTAGTCACACCAATGATTATCCTCGGAGTACCGATTACAGATACCTTTTTAGCCATTATCCGTCGGACCCTATCTGGTCAAAAATTTTATAAACCGGATCGCAATCACTTGCACCACCGACTTCTTTCTCTGGGCTTGACACATCGGGGAACTGTACTTGTGATCTATGGGATTTCGATGATTTTCTCCTTGATTTCTCTCTTGCTCAACATCTCGAGTCGCATTGGGGGTGTCCTACTTGTGATCGGGCTCTTGTTTGGAGTAGAGTTGTTAGCAGAATTGATTGGGGTTTTAGGGCCACATCATAGTCCTTTGTTAAATGTTCTGCGCTATATAGGGAATTCTTCCTACCGGGAGGAAGTTCGTCAAAAACGAAAAGAAAAAACTAAATAAGAATAGTTCTAATCAAAAGAAAAGCCATTTAGGCTTTTTTTTGATATACTTGAAAGGTAAAAAAATACTTTGTGATGAAGGAATCGATGCTTTGAGAACCTTCTAGACTTCAAAGTAAAAAGAAAGGGAATGCAATGTCGACATTAGAAATTAAAGACCTTCACGTTGAAATTGAAGGCAAAGAAATTTTAAAAGGTGTAAACCTGACCCTAAAAACTGGTGAGATCGCAGCTATCATGGGACCAAACGGAACAGGGAAATCTACTCTGTCAGCTGCCATTATGGGAAACCCAAATTATGAAGTAACCAAAGGGGAGATTCTCTTTGATGGTGTCAACATCTTGGAATTGGAAGTAGACAAACGTGCACGGATGGGCTTGTTCCTTGCTATGCAATACCCTTCAGAAATCCCAGGGATTACCAATGCAGAATTTTTACGTGCAGCCATGAATGCTGGTAAAGAAGAGGACGAGAAGATCTCTATTCGTGATTTCATCAAAAAATTGGATGAAAAGATGGAACTGCTCAACATGAAAGAAGAAATGGCAGAACGCTATTTGAACGAAGGCTTCTCAGGTGGTGAGAAAAAACGCAATGAAATCCTTCAATTGTTGATGTTGGAGCCAACATTTGCCCTTTTGGATGAAATTGACTCTGGTTTGGATATCGATGCTCTTAAGGTCGTATCTAAAGGGGTTAATGCAATGCGGGGTGAAGGTTTTGGAGCGATGATCATCACCCACTACCAACGTTTGTTGAACTATATTACTCCTGACGTCGTTCATGTGATGATGGAAGGTCGTGTTGTGCTTTCAGGTGGACCAGAATTGGCTGCCCGCTTGGAACGTGAAGGCTATGCCCAACTCGCAGAAGAACTCGGTTACGACTATAAAGAAGAACTATAACCTGATGACAAGTGATCTAATGTTGTCATAAAATCAAACAGATAGTATCTTTATTAGGAGAAAAAAATGAGTATTGAAAATATTACCCTCTTTTCGGAACTGCATGCTGAGCCAAGCTGGCTGCAAGATTTACGAAAAAAAGCTTTTGACAAGATCGATCAGTTGGAATTGCCAGCCATTGAACGCGTCAAATTCCACCGCTGGAATCTTGGGGATGGGACGATCACAGAAAGTGAGGCTTCTGCCAATGTTCCTGATTTTACAGCCCTCGATTCAAACTTAAAATTGGTCCAAGTTGGAACTCAAACTGTATTTGAACAGGTGCCACAAGCCTTGGCAGACCAAGGAGTCCTTTTCACAGATTTCCATACTGCCCTAGAAGAAATTCCGCAGGTGGTAGAAGATTACTTCATGTCTTCGGTTAAATACGATGATGACAAACTAGCAGCATACCACACAGCTTATTTTAATAGTGGGGCTGTCCTTTATGTTCCAGACAATATCGAAATTGCAGAACCAATCGAAGGCATTTTCTACCAGGATAGCGACAGTGATGTACCTTTTAATAAGCACATTTTGATTATCGCAGGCAAAAACAGTAAGTTCAGCTATTTGGAACGCCTAGAATCAAAAGGTAATGGCTCAGCAACAGCAACTGCTAATGTGACGGTTGAGGTGATCGCCCGCTCAGGTGCCCAAGTGAAATTTGCGGCGATTGACCGCCTGGGTGAAAATGTCACAGCCTACATCAGTCGACGTGGAAAACTAGGTCAGGATGCCAGCATTGATTGGGCTATCGGTGTTATGAACGAAGGTAACGTGGTTGCAGATTTTGACAGTGACTTGGTTGGAAACGGAAGTCATGCAGATTTGAAAGTCGTTGCCTTATCAAGCGGTCGTCAGGTACAAGGAATTGACACCCGCGTGACCAACTTTGGTTGCAACTCGATCGGAAATATCTTGCAACACGGGGTTATTCTTGAAAAAGGAACCTTGACCTTCAACGGAATTGGTCATATTATCAAGGGGGCTAAAGGAGCAGATGCCCAGCAAGAAAGCCGTGTCTTGATGTTATCGGATCAAGCACGTTCAGATGCCAACCCAATCCTCTTGATTGATGAAAATGACGTCACAGCAGGCCATGCTGCATCGATCGGTCAAGTGGACCCAGAAGATATGTATTACCTCATGAGTCGTGGTCTGGATCAACACACAGCAGAACGCTTAGTGGTGCGTGGTTTCTTGGGATCTGTTATTGTTGAAATCCCAGTTAAAGAAGTACGTGATGAAATGATTGCTACCATCGAAGAAAAGTTATCTCAACGCTAAGGAGAAACAATGCTAGATAAAAATACGATTGCTCAAGATTTTCCCATTCTCGATCAACTAGTCCACGATGAGCCTTTGGTTTATCTAGATAATGCAGCGACGACGCAAAAACCTAAACGTGTTCTTGAAGCAGTTAATCACTATTATTTGCAAGATAACGCCAATGTCCACCGTGGAGTCCATACCTTGGCTGAACGAGCGACAGCTGCTTATGAGGCGGCGCGTGAGAAAGTCAGAAAATTTATCAACGCTTCATCAACCAAGGAGGTGCTCTTTACAAGAGGGACAACGACTGGACTCAACTGGGTAGCCCGCTATGCAGAAGAAGTCTTAAAGGAAGGGGATGAAGTCCTGATTTCCATCATGGAACATCACTCCAACATCATTCCTTGGCAGCAAGCCTGCAAGAAGACAGGAGCAAAACTGGTCTATGTCTATCTAAAAGATGGCTTACTGGATATGCAGGACTTAAAGAGCAAGCTTAGTGAGAAGACAAAATTTGTCTCCATCACCCATGCTTCGAATGTCTTAGGGGTGGTCAATCCGATCAAGGAAATTGCTCGATTAGCTCATGAAGTTGGAGCGATCATGGTCGTAGATGGGGCTCAATCAACCCCTCATATGGCCATTGATGTACAAGACTTAGATGCGGATTTCTTTGCTTTTTCTGGCCACAAGATGGCTGCACCAACAGGGATTGGTGTCCTCTATGGGAAGGAAGAAATCTTAGAGCAAATGTCTCCGATCGAGTTTGGGGGCGAGATGATTGACTTTGTTTACGAACAATCTGCATCTTGGAAGGAATTGCCTTGGAAATTTGAAGCTGGAACACCTAATATGGCGGGCGCAATTGGTCTTGGTGCAGCAATCGATTACTTAGAAGAGCTGGGTATGGACCAGGTAGAAGCGCATGAGCAAGAACTGATTGCCTATGTGTTTCCAAAATTACAGGCTATCGAAGGCTTGACTATCTATGGTTCCCAAGACTTAGCCCAACGTTCTGGCGTCATTTCTTTTAATCTAGGGGATCTCCATCCGCATGACTTAGCAACAGCACTAGATTATGAAGGGGTTGCCGTTCGTGCAGGTCACCACTGTGCACAACCGCTCCTTCAATACCTACAAGTCCCAGCGACAACGAGAGCAAGTTTTTATATCTACAACACCAAAGCGGACTGTGATAAATTAATTGAGGCATTGATCAAAGCAAAGGAGTTTTTCAATGGCACTTTCTAAATTAGATTCGCTGTACATGGCGGTCGTAGCTGACCATTCAAAACACCCCCATCACCAAGGGCAGATTGAAGATGTTGATCAGATCCAACTCAACAATCCAACTTGTGGAGATGTGATCCAGTTAAGTGTGAAATTTGATGAGAATGACAGGGTGGAAGATATTGCCTTTGTTAATTCAGGCTGTACGATCTCAACAGCTTCAGCTAGTATGATGACAGATGCTGTAATGGGAAAAACAAAAGAGGAAGTTGAAGAATTGGCACAGGTCTTTTCAGAAATGGTCCAAGGCCAGTCAGATCCTCGGCAAGAGGAGTTGGGAGATGCAGCCTTCTTATCTGGAGTCTCAAAATTCCCACAACGGATTAAATGTGCAACCCTCTCCTGGAATGCTCTCAAAAAAGCGATCGAACGTAGCAAATAATTAAAAGAAGAAACAGAGAAAGAAAGGAAATTATGGCTGAAGAAAGAGTCGAACCGAAACCAATTGATCTCGGTGAATATAAATTTGGATTTCACGATGACGTTCAACCCATTCTCTCTACCGGGAAGGGATTGAATGAAGCGGTTATTCGTGAATTGTCTGCAGCAAAAAATGAACCAGAATGGATGCTCGAATTCCGTTTGAAATCTTTTGAAACCTTCCAAAAGATGCCCATGCAAACCTGGGGAGCCGATCTATCAGAGATTGACTTTGATGATTTGATCTATTATCAAAAACCTTCGGATAAACCTGCCCGTTCATGGGACGAAGTTCCAGAGAAAATCAAGGAAACCTTTGAGCGTATTGGGATTCCTGAAGCAGAACGTGCTTACTTAGCAGGGGCTTCTGCTCAGTATGAATCAGAAGTGGTTTACCACAATATGAAAGAAGAGTTTGAAAAGTTGGGGATTATCTTTACCGATACGGATTCTGCCCTAAAAGAATATCCAGATCTTTTCAAACAGTATTTTGCGAAGTTGGTACCACCAACGGATAACAAATTGGCTGCCCTCAACTCAGCAGTCTGGTCTGGTGGAACCTTCATTTATGTGCCAAAAGGCGTAAAAGTAGACGTTCCCCTTCAAACTTACTTCCGTATCAACAATGAAAATACAGGTCAGTTTGAGCGTACCTTGATTATCGTGGATGAGGGAGCAAGTGTTCACTATGTAGAAGGCTGTACAGCACCGACCTATTCAAGCAATAGCCTCCATGCCGCGATTGTTGAGATCTTTGCCTTAGATGGTGCTTATATGCGTTACACGACCATCCAAAACTGGTCAGACAATGTCTACAACTTGGTCACCAAGCGGGCCAAAGCTCAAAAAGATGCCACAGTTGAGTGGATCGATGGGAACTTAGGAGCCAAGACAACCATGAAGTATCCATCTGTTTATCTGGATGGAGAAGGAGCGCGTGGGACCATGTTGTCCATTGCCTTTGCGAATGCAGGTCAACACCAAGATACAGGTGCCAAGATGATCCACAATGCCCCTCACACTAGCTCGTCTATCGTGTCGAAATCCATCGCGAAAGGTGGCGGAAAGGTAGACTACCGTGGACAAGTTACCTTTAACAAAAATTCCAAGAAATCAGTTTCTCACATTGAGTGTGACACCATTATCATGGATGATTTATCTGCATCAGATACCATTCCATTTAATGAAATCCACAACTCACAAGTTGCTTTGGAGCACGAAGCTAAGGTTTCAAAAATCTCAGAAGAACAACTGTATTATTTGATGAGTCGTGGTTTGTCTGAATCAGAAGCGACAGAAATGATTGTCATGGGATTTGTAGAGCCCTTTACAAAAGAACTTCCAATGGAATACGCCGTTGAGTTAAACCGACTCATTAGCTACGAAATGGAAGGATCTGTAGGATAATTCGTTTTAATAGCAAAATAAAATCACAATGGATTTGACTCCATTGTGATTTTTTTGCTTATAGCTTTTCGTTGACATAACGAACGAATTCATTCCACCAAACCTTTAAGAAGAAGCTTTTCTCAATGGTTCTTCCTGCTACCATATCGACCGTTGGCTCTTGATCTTCTAAGTAGCCACGTCCGATTTTATCTGGATCAGTGTAGTGTATTTTTCCAAGATTTGTGCCTGATTTGACAGGTGCTCGGAATGATTCTTGGTCACTCTTGAATTGAATTTTTGGTTCTGCTTGACTACCTTGTTTTTCGACGATATAGAAGTCTTTTTTTGCAACAGCTAAAACAGTCTCTGACTTCCCATCCATGATAGTTGCCTTACTTTTTCCGTAGGGATCTCCTTCTTTTACGACAATGGAAGAAACAAAGGTCCGTACCACGTAGTTCATCAGAGAAGAAGTAGCCACAAAACGTGCATATGGATCACCGTCAACTGCCTCCACTCCTAGGACAACCGTGATCATGTGGATGCCATTTTGCGTCGTTGAAGCAGCAAATGTGATACCACCTTTGGTAGAGTTGCTGACCCGAAGGCCGTCGACTCCCGAACGGTAATTCGGCATGCCTTCTAGCATCAGGTTGGGGTTTTCAATCTGCGTGTTTGAAAAAAGAGCAGTGGGTTTTGAAGTATATTTGGTCACTTCAGGAAAATCCTGGAGTAAGTGCTTGGCAATGACAGCAATATCATAAGCACTCAATTGATTTTCGTCTCCTTTCCCGTCAGGATCTCCGCTAATGGTTTGAGTATTTAATCCGGTAGCATTAATTAAATGAGGAGATTGAATGCCCCATTCAGAAAGTTTTTGCTTCATTTTTTCAACGAAGCTTTTTTCGGAGCCCCCCACTTTCTCAGCTAAGGCCAAGGCAGCAGTACTAGAATTTCCAACTAAAAGAGCAGTCAATAACTGTTCAACCGTATATTGGTTCGCTTCCATAGGAAGAGTACCAGCACCTTCGATATCATTTAAAGCCAGAGCTTTCTCAGACAATTTGATAGGATCTTTTAGAGAAAGTTTTTTTTCATGAATAGCTTCGAAAATCAGATAAGTGGTCAAGAGTGTAGATAGACCCCCCACATCTCGCTTTTTCTCTGAATCCTTTTCATATAAAATTTTACCTGTATCAGCTTCAACAGCAATAGCACTTTGAGCAGGAAGTTCTAGCTCATCTGCCAGAACGACTTGATAAGGTAAACTGCATAACAGCAGGATGAAGGTTAAAAAAGAAAGAAAGAATTTTTTCACAGTTGTTTCCTCGTTGCTTAGTCCTCTATATTGTATCATACAAATGATTAATGGAAAATTGTAAAATCATCAATTAGGCTAAAAAGTCAGTCATAGCAAGGTTTTTGAATAGTGATAAAACGAATATTCAGAAAATTTAGTTTACTTTTTTTTCTACTTGTGATATAATCTTAAACAAATCTAAAAAAACTATTGGAGAATTCCTATGAAAAAAGGTAAAGTATTCGCAGTTGCCGGAGTAACACTCCTTGCAGCTGGATTGTTAGCTGCATGTTCTAGTTCAAATACTAGCAAAGCAAGCTCAGGCGAAGACAAAAACTATGGTTATGTCTACACTACTGACCCAACAACTTTGGACTATACTGTGTCTTCTAAATCTGCCACTCAAGATCTCACTACAAACATCGTAGACGGTTTGATGGAAAATGACAAGTATGGAAATCTTGTGCCATCACTTGCGGAAGATTGGTCTGTTTCAAAAGACGGTTTGACTTATACCTACAAGATTCGTAAGGGTGTTAAATGGTACGATGCAGATGGTGAAGAACGCGGTGAAGTGACTGCCAAAGACTTCGTGACTGGTTTGAAACACGCTGCTGATAAAAAATCAGAAGAACTTCCACTAGTTCAAGGCTCAATCAAAGGCTTGGATGATTATGTGCAAGGAAAAACTACAGACTTCAGCCAAGTTGGTGTCAAAGCGGTTGATGATTACACACTTCAATATACATTGAACAAACCTGAAACCTTCTGGAACTCTAAAACAACAAACGGAATCTTGTTCCCAATTAGCACAGATTTCTTGAAGAGTAAGGGAGATGATTTTGGTCAACCAAACGATGTGAAATCAGTACTTGCAAACGGACCTTTCCTTCTTAAATCTATTACATCAAAATCATCTGTTGTATTTGAAAAGAATGACAACTACTGGGATAAGAAAAACGTTCACGTCAAGGAAGTAAAACTTACTTATTACGATGGATCAGACCAAGATTCATTGGCACGTGGTTTCTCTGATGGAGCTTATACAGCTGCTCGTCTTTTCCCATCAAGCTCAAACTTTGCAACAGTAGAGAAAAAATACAAGGACAATATCTATAACACACCAGCTGGTTCAGGTGTAGCAATCCTTGGTTTCAACATCGATCGTCAATCTTACAAACACACTGCAAAGAAATCAGATGCTGAAAAATCTTCTACTAAGAAAGCAATCTTGAACAAAGATTTCCGTCAAGCCATCACTTTTGCCTTGAACCGTGAAAACTACTCAGCACAAGTCAATGGTAAAGAATTTGCTAAACCAGCTATCCGTAATACATATGTTGCACCTGCATTCGTACAAGTAGATGGAAAAGACTTCGGAAATGTAGTTGCAGATAAGTTGACTACTTATGGAGACCAATGGAAGGGTATCAACCTTGCAGATGGTCAAGATGGTCTTTACAACAAAGATAAAGCGAAAGCACAACTTGAAAAAGCCAAAGCTGAACTTCAAAAAGACGGCGTTCAATTCCCAATTCATATTGACATTCCTGTTATTCAAAATGCAACAAGTATAGTTACACGTATGCAATCATTGAAACAAACGGTAGAAGAAACTCTTGGTAAAGACAACGTAGTTGTTGACCTTCAAATGATGGACCAAGACGAAGTGTTGAACATCACATTGAATGTTCCATCAGCTGCAGATGCAGATTGGGATCTTCAAGGTATGGTCGGTTGGAACCCAGACTATCAAGATCCATCAACTTACCTTGATACGCTTCAACCATCTTCAGAAGATCAAACAAAAGTTTACCTTGGTTTTGCAGGTGGTGTAGATAACCCATCAGCTAAAGCTGTCGGTTTGGATGAGTTTGCAAAACTTCTTGACGATGCAAACAACGAAACACAAGATGTTGTGAAACGTTATGAAAAATATGCAGCAGCTCAAGCTTGGTTGACAGATAGCGCGATTGTAGTACCTACAATGTCATCATCAGGCGCAGCAACTGTTATCTCTAAAGTGGTACCATTCTCTGGTGCTTCAGCTCAAGCTGGTAACAAAGGTTCAGCATACTTCAAATATGTAGAAGTTCAAGATGAACCTGTTACTAAGAAACAATACGATGAAGCTCTTAAGAAATGGCAAAAAGAAAAAGCTGAGTCAAACAAAAAAGCTCAACAAGATCTTGAAAAACACGTTAAATAATTAAATTATTGCTTTTCATTAGAACTTTCTCTTCTAGGGGAGAAAGTTCTTTTGGACATTAAAGGAATGAAATATGAAAAAATATGTTTTTATGCGTATTTTGCGTTCGTTAGTGTCGATCTTTCTCGTCACGACATTAACCTACATGATTATCTATACGCTAACACCGAGAAATCTCATCTTTAAAAATGACCCCAACTACAATAAAGTAGCGAAGACAAAAGATTCGAAGATCAACTACGAAAATACTGTCTACGATCGCATGGGTTATTTGGAATACATGGATTCAAAGAGCTTGCAACAAAAAGCAAGTAAAGAAGATTCTTCCGTAACGGTTGATGCGACAACTGCTAATGAAAAGATCTACAAAAAATATATTGAAAAATTAGGTCATGGTTGGCAGTTGAAACGTTTCCCGGAAAGTAAGTCTTTCTATGCGGTGCGTGAAATTCCGGTTTTTGAACGTGTCATCAGCTTCTATGCGAATTTGATTCAGTTTGATCATCCAGGTTGGGTGAAAGATGCCTCAAATCCAAATCTCAAACGCTATATCCGTATTGAAAATGATCCATCTATTGGTTGGTCAGTTGTAGGTTCTGGTACGAAACACAAATACCTCTTGTACTTTAATGGTCAATTCCCATATGTGCACCAAAACTTTGTAACCTTAAACCTTGGAAATTCATATCCAACTTATTCAAATACCCCTGTTCTTCAAGTTATTACCCAAGGACAAGGAACGACTAAGAAGAGTGAAGTGAACTTCCCAACAGGTAAAAAGACATCTTCCATCGATATCTACTCACGTACCTACAAATCACCAAGTAAGGCAGACTCACAAGATATCAGTCGATTTGGTAAAGGGGATGCCTATACAGCAACGTTGAGCAACTATGAGAATCCATCCATGATTGCATCTTCTTCAATCATTGGTTTGATTGGTATTGCGATTGCTTACTTGATTGCGATCCCATTAGGATCTTACATGGCTCTGTTCAAGGACTCATGGTTTGATAGCATCTCTACTGCGGCTTTGACATTTATGATGTCTCTCCCAACCATTGCCCTTGTCTATATCGTGCGTCTAGCAGGTTCATTCTTTGGACTTCCAGACTCATTCCCAGTACTTGGAGCACAGGACTGGCGTTCATATGTATTGCCGTCTCTGATTCTTGGTTTATTGAGTGCGCCATTTATCGCCGTTTGGATTCGTCGTTATATGATCGATATTCACTCTCAGGATTTCGTCCGTTTTGCTCGTTCAAAAGGATTGTCAGAACGTGAGATCTCAAGAAAACACATCTTCAAAAATGCGATGGTTCCACTAGTTTCTGGAATTCCAGGGGCTATCATTGGAGTTATCTCAGGTGCGACGTTGACTGAAACAGTCTTCGCTTTCCCAGGTATGGGTAAAATGTTGATTGACTCTATTAAAGCATCAAACAACACCATGGTCATCGGACTTGTCTTCATCTTCACATCACTTGGTATCTTTGCTGCCATGTTAGGTGATATCTTGATGACAGTGCTTGATCCACGGATTAAATTAACGAATACGAAAGGAGGCAAATAATGGCTACAATCGATAAAAATAAATTTCAGTTTGTAAAACGTGATGACTTTGCCTCTGAAGTAATCGATGCTCCAGCGTATTCATACTGGAAATCTGTATTCAGACAATTCTTGAAAAAAAGAACCACTATCATTATGCTTGCTATTTTGATTGGGATTCTCTTGATGAGTTTTGTCTATCCTATGTTTTCAAATTTTGATTACAACGACGTAAGTAAGGTAAATGACTTTTCAGCACGTTTGAATCCACCAAGTGCCAAAGCTTTCTTTGGTACAGATAATAACGGTAAATCCCTCTTTGATGGAGTTTGGTTTGGTGCTCGGAATTCAATTATCATTTCCTTCATCGCCACTGTTATTAACGTGGTTGTCGGAGTTATCGTTGGTGGAATTTGGGGGATCTCAAAATCCATCGACCGTATCATGATGGAAGTTTATAACGTTATTTCAAACATTCCGTTTATGTTGATCGTTATCGTCTTGACTTACTCAATGGGATCTGGTTTCTGGAACTTGATTCTTGCCATGTCCTTAACTGGATGGATCGGAATTGCCTATACCATTCGTGTCCAAATCATGCGTTACCGTGATTTGGAGTACAACTTGGCCAGCCGAACATTAGGAACACCAACTTTGAAAATTGTTACGAAAAATATTTTGCCTCAATTGGTATCTGTTATCGTGACACAAACATCACAGTTACTTCCAAGCTTTATTTCTTACGAAGCTTTCCTTTCCTTCTTCGGACTTGGTCTTCCAATCACAGTTCCAAGTTTGGGACGCTTGATTTCTGACTATTCTCAAAACGTAACTACAAATGCCTACCTATTCTGGATTCCGCTTACTGTTTTGATTTTAGTATCCTTGTCATTCTTTATCGTCGGACAAAACTTGGCCGATGCCAGCGACCCACGTACACATAGATAGGAGGAGTAGATATGACATCAAATAACAATATTATTTTATCTGCTCAAGATATCGTAGTGGAATTTGACGTGCGCGATCGCGTATTGACAGCTATTCGTGGCGTATCGCTTGAGCTAGAAGAAGGTGAAGTTCTTGCCTTAGTTGGTGAGTCAGGTTCAGGGAAATCAGTTTTGACAAAAACGTTCACCGGAATGTTAGAAGATAACGGCCGTATTGCCCAAGGTTCGATTAAATACCGTGGTCAAGAATTGACAGATTTGAAATCGAATAAAGATTGGGAAAATATTCGTGGATCTAAGATCGCTACAATTTTCCAAGACCCAATGACAAGTTTGGACCCAATCAACACAATTGGTTCACAAATTACAGAAGTCATTATCAAACACCAAGGGAAAACAGCTAAAGAAGCCAAAGAAATGGCTTTGGACTATATGGAGAAAGTTGGAATTCCAGATGCGGAACGTCGTTTTGATGAGTATCCATTCCAATATTCAGGTGGGATGCGTCAACGGATCGTTATTGCCATCGCCTTGGCCTGCCGTCCAGATATCTTAATCTGTGACGAACCAACAACAGCCCTTGACGTAACCATTCAAGCGCAAATCATTGATTTGTTGAAATCCCTTCAAAAAGAATACCAATTTACAGTTATCTTTATCACCCACGACTTAGGTGTGGTTGCAAGTATTGCAGATAAAGTAGCCGTTATGTATGCTGGAGAAATTGTTGAGTTTGGTAAAGTAGAAGAAATTTTCTACGATCCAAAACATCCATACACATGGAGCTTGCTTTCAAGCTTGCCTCAATTGTCAACCTCAGATGGTGATCTTTACTCTATTCCAGGAACTCCGCCTTCATTGTATGCTCCGATTAAAGGAGATGCTTTCGCACTTCGTTCAGACTATGCGATGCAGATTGATTTTGAAGAAGAGGCACCTGCTTTCAAAGTAACCGATACTCACTGGGCTAAGACATGGTTGCTCCATCCAGATGCACCGACAGTTCATAAACCAGAAGTAATCGAAAACCTTCACGAAAAGATTGGCTCAAAAATGGGCTTTACTCACATTACAGAATAGGAGGAAGGAAATGACTGAAAAATTAGTTGAAATTAAAGATTTAGAAATTTCCTTCGGTGAAGGAAGTAAAAAATTCGTTGCTGTAAAGAACGCCAACTTCTTCATTAATAAGGGAGAAACTTTCTCTCTTGTTGGTGAATCAGGAAGTGGGAAGACAACAATTGGACGTGCCATCATCGGTCTGAATGATACAAGTGCTGGAGAAATTATTTATGACGGTCGCAAGATCAACGGAAAAAACTCTCATAGTGAAAAATCAGAGTTGATCCGTAAAATTCAAATGATCTTCCAAGACCCAGCAGCAAGTTTGAATGAACGTGCAACAGTTGATTATATTATCTCTGAAGGTTTGATCAACCACCATTTGTTTAACAGCGAAGAAGAACGTCAGGAAAAAGTAAAAAATATTATGCATGAAGTTGGGCTTCTAGCAGAACATTTGACACGTTATCCTCACGAATTCTCAGGTGGTCAACGTCAACGGATCGGTATTGCCCGTGCACTTGTCATGGAACCAGAATTTGTCATTGCGGATGAACCAATCTCAGCCCTTGACGTTTCAGTACGTGCGCAGGTCTTGAACCTTTTGAAAAAATTCCAAAGAGAATTAGGCTTGACCTACCTCTTTATCGCCCATGACTTATCAGTTGTGCGCTTCATTTCTGACCGTATTGCAGTTATCTATAAAGGGGTTATTGTAGAAGTAGCAGAAACTGAAGAGCTATTTAACCACCCAATCCATCCATACACACAATCCCTACTTTCAGCGGTTCCAATTCCAGATCCAATTCTAGAACGTAAAAAAGTTCTAAAAATCTACGATCCAGAACAACATGATTACTCTGAAGATAAACCACAAATGGTTGAAATTAAACCAGGTCATTATGTATGGGCTAACAAAGCTGAAGAAAACAAATACAGACAAGAATATAAATAGAGAGGATTCCCTCTCTATTTTTTTATTTCAAAAAAACTTTCAAAAAAATAAAATTTTTTGAGAAAAAGTGTTGACAGTAAGGGTAGGTCATGATATACTAATATAGTTGTCGCGCGAG
>NZ_KV811501.1:0-615 GCF_001813105.1 Streptococcus sp. HMSC072C09
TACGACTCAAGAGCCGACTACTACAACCACTACGGTAACAACTACTGATGAACCTAAGACTACTTCAACTACAACTGAGGAGCCTAAGACCACAGTAACGACAACCGATGAGCCTACAACTACTTCAACTACTTCTGAAGAGCCTAAGACTACTGTACCTACTACACCTGAGACTCCTGATACAACACCAGAAGAACCAGGAAACCACAATAGTAGTGAGGAAGACACAACGTCAACAACAACTACTACTGCAGAGCCTAAGACTTCTTCATCTACTTCAGAAAATCCAAATAAACCTGATCATTCTGGTACCACAACGACACCAAGTGCGCCAGGTTCAAATGGTGGAAACAATGGGGGAGGTCGCAAATCGCTTCTTCCAAACACAGGTGAAGTTGTTGCATCTGGACTCGTCTTCTCTGGAATTCTTGTCTTAGCAGGTGCTGTTGGAATCAAACGGAAATTGACTCGTCAATAATTTATTCATTAAAAATAGTCAATTTTCTAACGAAATAGATTTTCAATGCATCTTAACAAATAGTTCAACTAACAAAGAGAGAAATTTTTAGCTCTCTCTGATAGATAAAAAGAGGCTGGGACAAAAGTCCTAGCCTC
>NZ_KV811501.1:715-28898 GCF_001813105.1 Streptococcus sp. HMSC072C09
CGAATTACCGATTTCTGTCCCACTCTCTTTTCTTTGTGTAGGCCCTATAAAGATTTGGCTTACACCGGTACGTCTACATCTCAAAACATTGGAGAGATAATAAACGAATATTCCTTTTTATTTTTTATAAATCAGGTTATTAGATGGAATATCAGATGATAACGAAAATAGTTTCGTAAATACAAAAAGACAAACGTCCAAATGCGACGTCTGTCTTCAAGCTTTTTTCTTTGTTTATGGTAAGATGGCAATGGCACGGACAGGTGAACCAGTTGCCTTGTCCCAGTGAGGGAAAGCGATCGAAATCAAAGCACCTACAGCTGGAACTTGGTCCAATTGGTTCAAGACTTCAACTTGGTAGATATTTTGTTCCAAGAGGTAGTATTCATTGACCAAGCCATGCTCTGCTGCTGGAATACCTGCATCGGTATCAAAGGTTTCATGACCCACAGCCTTAACATAGCGTTCATGAATCAAGAATTCCAAGGCTTCACGGCTCCATCCTGGACTTTGTTGAACACCATTTTCATCTAGGTTACGCATAGCATCTTGATCTGGCCAACGTTTTGACCAATCACTGCGGAAGGCAACAAAAGCACCCTCAGCAATTTGTCCATGCTCTGCCTCAAAGTCTAAGATATCTTGTTTGCTTAAGATAAAGTTTGGATTGGCTGCAACTTCTTTAGACTTGTCGATAACATAAAGTGGCAAAAGGAGATCTTTGAGGTCAATCTCATCCAACCAACGACCCCCTTCTACAAAGTGAATCGGTGCATCAATATGCGTTCCGTATTGACCAACCACTGTAAATTTTTGAACATGGAAGCCATCTTTTAATGTGAAAAGATCTTCTTGTTGCAAAGCAGGAAGGGCTGGGAAGTGTGGACTTTCCGCATTGATCTGGTGACTCAAGTCCACCCATTTTTTAGCTTGCAATTCTTTATAAATACTTAGTAAATCTGACATGTTTCTTCCTCCTTATTCGCCCCAAACTTCAGCGACAATTTCCTTAATCAAACCGATTTTTTTCCATTGGTCTTCTTCTGTCAAAATGTTTCCTTCTTCTGTCGAAGCAAAGCCACACTGAGTCGACAGGTAAAGATTTTCCAACGGTACATACTGACTTGCTTCTTTAATACGAGCAATCACTTCGTCCTTGTTCTCCAATTGACCACTCTTAGATGTCAAGAGGCCTAATACCACTCCTTTACCAGGGGTTACTTCTGCAAGTGGTTCAAAACCACCAGCCCGATCAGTATCAAACTCTAGGAAGTAAGCATTGACGGCTTCTTCTCCAAGGAGTTCTTTAGCAATCGGCGCATAACCACCTGATGAAGCCCAAGTGGAATGGAAGTTCCCACGACAAACGTGCGTATTGACGGTCAAACCAGCTGGAACATTTTGGTAGACATCGTTGTTAAAGGTCAAGAAGAGATCAGCGAGTTCTCGGCGAACCTCATCTTTTGACTTGCCTTGAGCTGCTCCCCAAGCCGTCAAGAAATTATCGTCTACCAAGACACCCCACGTACAGTCATCTACTTGAAGGGTCCGAAGTCCTGCATCATACAAATCTTGAATCACTTGAAGATAGGCTTGCTTGATGTCTTCACGAACAGCCGCAAAATCAGGATAGATGGTATTCAATTGTTCTACATGTTCTGCATCACGGATCAATTCAAAATAGAATTGCGCAGGTGCTGGAATGGTATATTTAGCCTCTACACCATCTACATCCGCCACAAGATCCCGCAAGAACTTGTAATGCTCTACAAATGGATGATTGGCTCCTGTGATTTTTCCAACGACAAGTGCTGAGTCCGCCTTGGTGGTTTCATCATGGAATTGATAGCCTTGAGCAGCTTGGACGTGATCAATGCCACCAAAGCCCCAGAAGAAATCCAAATGCCAATAAGCACGGCGGAATTCTCCATCTGTTACTGACTTCAGACCAGCAGCAATTTCTTTTTCAACGAGGTCACGAATCGCCTGATCTTCTACTTTTGTTAAGTCAGCCTGACTGATTTTTCCAGCTGCGAAATCTTCACGAGCCTGAACCAAGGTAGCTGGACGAAGAAATGAACCAACATGGTCAACGCGATAAGGTGCATGTGCATGTGTCAATATGAATCCCTCTTTCCTATAAGTTTTACATTAATTCATCAATGCAACCATTATAGCAGTCCAATACTTGATAAACAAGGGTTTGGGATAATCTAATATCTTTGATATCTATATAGCCTTAGACTATAACAAAAAAAGAAGTCCTTGAAGGACCCCTTTTCTTAATTTTTAAATGCATCGAGCATGACTTGGAACTCTTCGTTCGTGAGTGTAATGCCTTTTCCCATCTTTGTATGGTCGGGACTCCAGGTCCGGATATCATACTTAGCAGGAGCACCATTAAAACTCACACGGTTCAATTCTTTGGTCCAACCCTTGTCATTTTCTGACAAGACCAGTAAATGTTCTTCGATTTGGAATGAAAATTCTGCCATTTCACGACTCCTTTCTCGCCTTCTCATCTCTAATATTCGTAAATCATTTACAAAATCGTTGAAATTATCTATAATATATTGTATCAAGTTATGGAGAATTTAGCTATGAAAAAATTTCTCGAGATCGTTAAAGACCGAGCAAATGAATTTTTCAATGGAAAAGTCAGTACCCCTGCCCCATTAGAAGATGAGAGAATTATTGAAATCATTCAACAAGCATTGCGAAAAAAACAAGGGGTACATGTTATTTTTTCAAACAAGAGTTTTACAGGCGATATTGTCAAGTATGACCAAGAACGCCGACAACTGATCGTGAAAAATTTTAAAAAGAGTATGTCCACGATTATTCGGATTTCTGAGATCCAGAAAATCAGTTTGGTCCCCAATAACATTCGCATCGCCCAACAAAAAGGAGAGGTTTAACCCTCTCTTTTTTTGTTATACTCGAACAGTTTTACTTGCCCCATCTTTTGAGTAGAGATTGATTAAACCTTCCTGGCAAGAACGAATCATATCTCCTGGCTTGACTTCTTGTGGAACGGTGATCGTAAGAAGTTCCATCGGATTTGGTGCGCGATCAATCTTCACTCCATCCTTATCATGCAAGTCTTGGATCTGGCATTCAAAATGACGGAAGCCTGGTCCGTAGAATTCCACTTGGTCGCCTTCATTGATGACATTCCGTTGGCGAATCGTCGCAGTCATGGTAGATGGATCAAAGTCAACCACTTCTCCTACAAATTTGTATTGAGGAATCTTACGACGTGCCCCAAACAATTGTTCATTTTCAGTCGGTGTTTGGTAGTAGAATCCAGTTGCTAATTCACGTTGAGCAACCTTCCACAATTCATTGATCAAATCATCCTTGATGGCATAAAAGGCTTCTGGACTTTCCATATAGGCATCACAAGCTGCCTTGTAACAGTTGGCTACTGTTGATACGTAATGAACAGATTTCATCCGGCCTTCAATCTTCAAGCTATCAACCCCATTGTCAATCATGTCTGGAATATTTTCGATCATACACATGTCCACGGCTGACATAGAATATTCTTCCGGGACTTGTCCTTTGATACTCTTGCGTTCTTGGCCAAATGGCATATCGTAGAGATCGTATTTCCAACGGCAAGATTGAGAACAGCCACCACGGTTGGCATCCCGGTCAGACATGTGGTTAGAAAGGGTACAACGTCCGGAATAAGAAATACACATGGCTCCATGAACGAAGGCTTCGATCTCAAGATCGGTACGCTTACGGATCTCTGCCAACTCTTCCATGGATACCTCACGGGCCAAGACGACACGGGTCAAGCCATATTCTTTCCAGAAATGGAAGGTCTCCACATTGGTTGCAGAAGCTTGTGTAGACAAGTGAATATTGAGTCCAGGTGCATAGGTTGCACAGATTTCAATCAAGGCCGGGTCTGAAACGATCACGGCATCAAGGCCCATATCCCGTAATTCACGGAACCATTCACCAGCCCCTTGTTCATTTCCCTCATGGGTCACCATGTTTGAAGCGACGTGCACATCCACTCCACGGGCATGAGCATACTCAATTCCTTCACGAAGCTCATCCATGGTGAAGTTTCCGGCACGGCTACGCAAACCATAGGCTTGTCCACCAACGAACACAGCGTCTGCCCCATAATTAACGGCAACTTTTAATTTTTCTAATGTTCCAGCAGGTACCAAAACCTCTGGACGTTTTTTTGTATTTGTCATGTTTTCTCCAATTTACAAGATTGTCGATATGATGAATAGCCTCTTCGTTCCCTGAAAAAGGAAAACTCACAAACGAAGAAGCCCTAGTATTATTTGTTATTTTACACGATCTGGTTCATAATCATAGAAACCAGTATCCAAACCACGATTAGCTGGATGTAATTTGCGGATTTCTTCATCAAACAGATAGGCTTGATCCTGTGTAAATGTTCCATTTTGAATCAAATCACGGGCCTTGACAAAGTACTCTGTAATCTTGACAAAGTTTTCACCCGGACAGTAGACACCATCGAGTTTCCAATGATCAAAGCCATGTTCTACCAACTCAGACAATTTGGTCATCATATTCAAGTCATTATTTGAGAAGATATGGGTTCCATGTTTGTCTTCATAGACTGAATAATGGGAATTGGGATCTCCTGGTTCTGCTAAGAACAGATCGCGATCTTTGGTCACAGATTCTTCTGTCTTGATAAAGTTGTAATAATTCTGAAGAAGAGGTCGTTTCGAATGGTGGATAATGCTAGCACCATAGACCAAGACTTCTGCTGGAATCTGAAGATTCTCAGCCATTACGAATAATTCGGCAGATGGAATCTCACGAGCCAAAACAGCCTCAGAAGCTCCTGCTTGTTTTCCCCAGAAATTGATCTGGCGACTAGAAGTAACCATGGTTGATGCATCGTAGATGGTTTTGAATGGATAGCCATCTCGTTTCAAGACATAAAAAACGCCCGCATCTCCGACAGTAATATAATCAGCCTGAATTTCCTTTAGAAAATCTAGGAAAGGCTTGATTGAATCCATCATCGATTGGTGCATGAGTGCATTTACAGCTACTGTCAATTCTATACCAGCAGCATGGACCAGTTGGGCAATTCGATTTATTTCGTCATAGCTTAAAGTTTGAGGCAATCGTAATCCGTAGTCTTTTTCACCGACATAGATTCGGTCAACCCCTGCATCAATCAGGGCTTGCGCTTGCTCAACACTCTCTGCTGTTGCTGTAATAATAATATTTTTCATAGAACCATTATAACAAAAATTCCGATATTCTAGAAAAATTTATTCATTTTGTAAAATTTGTAACATTTTTGTAACATTTATATACCTGAATTCATGATAGAATAATAGAGTACTGTTAGGAGAGAGAAAATGCCCGTAAGAAATTTAAGACACTATAATGAAGAATTCGATTATATCGAATTAACCAAACAAACCCAAGAAACCCCTATTCAGGACTATGCTCCTGAAGTTGAACCCGCACCTCAATTAAGTGAATTGCTATATTTTTTAAATATCGCTATTTTCTGTGTGTTGACGGTTGTATTTAGTTTTGTCTTTTTAGCAACAAAAATGAATACTTTCTTTGCGTTTGCTTTAGCGATTGGTTCTAGCTTTGCTAGTATTCAAGGGTTCCGAATTTACTACAATAAACGAAAAAAATAAAAATCAGGTTCGCCTGATTTTTTTATTTACTCGAATTTTTTTAATTCCTAAGTTGTCAAATTAAGTTAGACTTTTCATGTAACTCAGAAAAAATTGGTATGGTGTTTGATAATTCAAAGGCTTCCTAGGAATTCTATAAGAATAAATACTTTTTATGAGTTAAAGTTATTCAATGATCTTTTGAAACTTTCCGCCGTGAGAAAAGTGCCTGAAACAATTATGTTTCAGGCACTCGGGAGTTTTGAAACTTTAGGTTCAAAACTAAGTCATGGAACTTCTTTGAAGTTCGCTGACGTCCGTACTCACTTAAGGAAAGTTTCTAAGATGAATTTATCTTCAATCTGAAAAGAGGCTCACTGAGCCTCATTTTTTATGCTTCTTTTGTTTCTTCTTCAGCTGCTTCTTCAGAATTTTTTTCATCCAATTCTAAAACGATGTCTTCTGATTCTGTTTGTTTGCGAATGGATTGAACCAAGTCATTGCCACTTAGATTTTCTTTTTGAAGTTTATCCTTAAATGAGTGATAGACTTCTTGAGATTTTTCAACCACATCTTGCGTCTTTTCTTTGACAGATTCCAAAACAGTTCCTGTCGTAATTTCTCCAGAACCAACTTTTTCTTTGGTTTGTTGGATCACTTCTGCTGCTTGTTTTGAAACATCCTTAGCAGTTTGTTTCACCGATTCATGTACTTCTTGAGGATCTTCTTGATAATCTTTTACGAAGCGCACCACTTTTTTAGTGACTTTCTTTCCTTGCTCTGTTGATAAATAGTAGGCTGCTGAAGCACCTGAAATCACACCAATTAATAAACTAGATAAACGTCCCATATTCTTCCTCGATTCTATTTAAATAATTTTGAAGCCATCTTAATCGCTTTTAATCCGATAGAGGCTTTCACTGTTTTTCCACCAGCTGACACTGCTTTGGAACCTAATTGACGGGCTTGATCATTCAAATCTGAAACAGACTCTGAAAGATCCGCTACGGCTGTAAAGAGTGGGTCAATCGTTGCAACTTTTTGATTCAAATCATCCGTTAAAACATTGACTTTTGCCAATAGATCATTGGTCTGATGCAAGGTGACATTGACATCTGATGTCAAAACTTGGATGGTTTTTTGCGTCTCATCTACAACTTTTCCAATCTTTGAGAGGAAAAAAATCATATAAATGACAAGCGCTACTAAGGCAAGGCCTAAGAGGCCGTAGGCAATTTCAATAAACATATATTACTCCTTTGCTTCTACATAATAAGGGGCTTTTTTGCGACGTTGGTAGATGATGATGGCGAGTCCAACTAGAATCAGGATCATCGACAACCACTGGGAAACACGTAAGCCCGCAAACATCAGGCTATCTGTCCGCATTCCTTCGATGATCATCCGACCAAATCCATACCAGATAAGGTAAAAGGCTGTGATCTCACCTTGCCGCAAAAATTGGGGCTTCCTCCGAAGAATCAAGATCAAGAGAAATCCTAGCAGATTCCAACTGGATTCATATAAGAAGGTTGGCTGACGGTAACTACCATCTATATACATTTGGTCTCGAATAAAAGAGGGCAGGTAGTTGAGACTTTTAACAGCAGCTCCATAAGCTTCCTGGTTAAAGAAGTTTCCCCAACGACCAATACTCTGTGCAATCATGACGCTTGGGGCCGCAATATCTAAAAAGTCGATCGGTTCAATCAAACGTCTACGAGAGAATAGATAGAGGACAAGAGCACCTGTCAAGAGGCCACCATAAATCGCGATTCCTCCGTTCCAGATCGCAAAAATCTCACCAAGGTGCTGGCTATAGTAGCCCCATTCGAAAATAACGTAATAGAGTCTGGCCCCCAAAATCGCAAGCGGAAAGGCGATCAAAATGAAATCAATGATAGCATCTGGATCAATTTTTTTACGGGGCGCTTCTTTCATGGAAAGATAAACAGCTAGAATCAAGCCAGAGACAATACAAATTGCATACCAACGAATACTGATCGGACCTAATTGAAGGGCTACTGGATTCATTCCTTCACCTCATTTTGACTAATCAACTGGGACAAACGTTCTTCAAAAGTTTTGGTAGCATCATAGCCCATTTCTTTGGCCCGAACATTCATAGCTGCTGCTTCGATCACGACCGAAATGTTCCGACCAGTCTTCACAGGGATGCGAATCCGAGGAATGGTCACGCCACCGATTTCCAACTCTTCTGCATTATTACCAAGACGATCATAAACTTGATCCTTAGCATAATTTTCCAAGTAAACGGCGATTTGGACTTGTGAAGAATCCTTGACAGCACTGGCGCCGTAGAGACTCATGACATCGATAATCCCGACACCACGGATCTCTAGTAAGTGGCGTAGGATTTCAGCTGGCTCTCCCCAAAGGGTCATCTCGTCTCTCGCATAGATATCGACTCGGTCATCAGCTACGAGGCGATGACCCCGTTTGACAAGTTCCAGACCTGTCTCGCTTTTTCCGATTCCGCTATCTCCTTGGATCAAGACACCCATCCCATAAATATCCATCAAGACACCGTGTACACTCGTACGTTCTGCTAGCCGACTATCCAAATAGCTAGAAAGCTCTCCAGATAAACGACTGGTCGCAACATTGCTCTTCAAAATAGCTAGTTGCTTCTCTTCAGCAGCACGCAACATTTCTTCTGGAATTTCTAAATTCCGCGCGACAATGATGACAGGTGTCTCTGGCTGGAACATCTTGCGCAGGACCTGATGACGGTTGTGAGAGCTCATCTTCACCAGGTAGGACCATTCTTTCATTCCTACAAGCTGAATCCGCTCAGGTGTGTAATAGTCGAAATAGCCCGTCATTTCAAGACCTGGACGTGAAATGTCCGCAGTCGTAATTTCCTTGCTCAAGAGTTTATCATCCCCATAAACAACCGATAGACGAAGCTTTTCCTGTAGATCGCGAACAGTAACTGCCATATCATTCTCCCTTTTCAAATTCTCTCTCTATTATAGCAGATTTTCTCTTCAGACGAGAGACTGAAGTGTCATTTGAAAGATCCATTTTCAACTCCTTTTTAAGGCAAGCAAAAAGAGGCCAAGACAAAGGTCTCCAACCTCTAGGAAATGATGGGAACATATGAAGAATGCTCTAGCCTTGGCCTTGCAAGAAATCTTTGATCATAGATTTGATTCCGGTAGAGACCGCATAGACCACCGCATTTGAAGGAAATGCGATCAAGCCTAGCATAAAGGTGGTAGGTCCTCCCCCCCAGCAAGGACAAAACCAGATACAAAATCGGAAGAAATAAAATCGAAAACCGATAAATTTGTGGTTTTCTAGCCATTTCTGTTGGCAGAAACAAGAGGTAGAAGAGACTATTCCAAATGCCCAGTGGAAAAAGGAGCATTCCGATCAAAACTGTTCCAACTCCTTCGCCAAAAAAACGATTTAAAATGAAAAACTGTCCTATAAAACTGAAGAAGAGATATAGAATAAAAGCAAGGGAATAGAACTTCTGCTTCACTCAAATCTCCTTTTAGAAGAACGGACTATCATTCTGATCATGGATGGGTTCGGCCTCTTTTCTTCGACGAGGTCGAGGGCCATAGTCAAACATTTCCTGCTCCTCCTCGTCCTTATAAGGCAAGGTCGTATCTAACAGTAAATAGATAATCACACCGATAAAGGCATGAGAAACCGTAAAAAGAATAAACAAGAAGCGTAGGAGAGTTACACTAAGACCAAATTTATCGGCTAAGCCAGCTAGCACACCTGAAACCAGGCGATGTCGTTTTAATTTGTAAAATGATGATGTCATTTGATTTTCCTCTTTCTAGTTAGACCTATTTTAGCAGAGTCGAACTGGAAAGAGATCCGCCTAAAGACCGATTCTTACTCTTGTCTCATTTCAAGGAATTGCAGGCGGCTGTGACAGCGACCGCAGGCATATTTCTTCAGATCGATTTTTCGCTTTCGTCTATACTCTTGGCCACAACGGGGACATTGATAGAGATAGATCCGCTTGACTCGCCCAGCTCTATCTGGTAGAGGAGGTGTGAAACGAAGACCGTCCACTTGCTGGAGGAGTTGCTTAAAGTCTAGATCTTTGTGGCAATAGCCTTTACCTTGATCGTAAAGATGGTAGTGGCAGAGCTCGTGGCGGACGATTTTGCGAAAGACCTCTAACCCGAAAGCTTGGTATATTTTCGGATTAAAATCAAGGTGTCGATCCTTGGGAAAGAAACGACCTCCAGTGGTTTGAAGACGTGAATTCCACTCTGCTTGATGACGGAATTCTCTCCCAAAATCTTCCAGGGATACTTGACGCACATACTCAGTCAGATTCATTCGGAGCTACCAAACTGAGATTGACTTTTTCGCGTTCCACATCAATCTTCTTCACCCAGACGGTTACCAAATCACCTACTGAGACGACCTGGCTTGGATGCTTAATAAACTGCTTGCTCATATGGGAGATATGAATCAAGCCATCTTCGTGAATGCCAATATCGACAAAGGCTCCAAAGTCAACCACATTGCGCACAATCCCTTCTAATTTTTGGCCTATATGGAGGTCTTTAATATCCAAGACATCCTGACGGAGCACGGGTGCATCAAAGGAATCCCGCAAATCGCGTCCTGGTTTTAGGAGATCGGCAATAATATCTTTCAGGGTTTCTGGTCCCAGATCCAGCTGAGTAGACATCTCCTCGATGTTCACAGCTTTTAATTTTTCCTGAGCGGATGCATCGAGTTCGGTAATTTCAAGAAGTTGAAAAAGTTTTTCAACTTCCTTGTAACTTTCAGGGTGAACGCCGGTATTGTCCAAGATGTTTTTACTTTCAGGGATGCGTAAGAATCCAGCAGCCTGCTCGAAAGCCTTGGCGCCGAGGCGAGGGACTTTTTTAATCTGTGCTCGTGAAAGAATCATTCCTTCTTCTTCCCGGTATTTCACAATATTTTCAGAGATGGTCTTATTGAGTCCTGCTACATGGGCTAAGAGAGAGGGACTAGCCGTATTGATATTGACCCCAACTTGGTTGACGACAGTATCTACCACGAAATCCAAGCTTTCTGTCAGTTTTTTCTGATTGACATCGTGTTGGTATTGACCGACACCGATGGATTTGGCATCGATTTTCACCAATTCTGCTAGCGGATCTTGCAAGCGACGGGCAATGGAGATGGCCGAGCGTTTTTCAACGGTTAGCTCTGGGAACTCATGACGGGCCAACTCACTAGCTGAATAGACAGAGGCTCCGCTTTCATTGACAATAACATAGCGAACTCCTGGATGGTCATGAAGCACCTCTGCGACAAAGGCCTCACTTTCACGGCTGGCGGTTCCATTTCCAATCGCAATAATTTCTATTCCGAACTCTTTGATCAAGGAGGATAGATCCTTTTTAGCCTGCTCGATCTGAGCTGGTTTTGCAGGAGCAACTGGATAGATGACCTGGGTGGCAAGCATCTTTCCTGTCTCATCGACAACAGCTAGTTTAGCACCGGTCCGAAAGGCTGGGTCAAATCCAAGGACCACGCGCCCTTTTAATGGAGGAATGAGCAATAGATTCCGTAGATTTTCAGAGAACAATTGAATGGCTCCGTCTTCTGCCACCTCCGTTAACTCTGTCCGAATCCGACGTTCAATCGCAGGAACGATTTTTTTCTTAACCGCTTGTTGAATAACCTCATCGACATAGGCATTTTTAGTTTTAAAACGAGCCTCAAAAATACGAATGATTCGATCCAGTTGGTGCTCGAATCCGACTTTGAGAACGCCCAATTTTTCCCCACGATTGAGAGCTAGAGTCCGGTAGCCTTGCATATTCTTGATCTTCTCAGAAAAATCATAGTAGATTTCAAAGGTTCTCTTAGGATCTAAGCTTTCATCCTTCAAGGTTGACGTTATGAGGGAATGCCCATGAATTTCTTGATAGGTGAGGGCCCGTAATTGGGTATCCTCTGAAATAGCTTCTACCAGAATATCCACTGCACCAGCTAAAGCTGCGGTTTCAGTTGGGAAGGCCTCACAGGTAAATTTCTGAGCCTCTGCTTCCAAGTCTGGACTATTTTGCAAAATGAGACGTGCCAAGGGGAAAAGTCCTGCTTCTCGTGCAATCGTCGCCTTGGTCCGCCGTTTTTCCTTATATGGGAGATAGAGCTCTTCGACATCCGCTAATTTTTCAGCAGCCTCAATAGCCTGCTTGAGCGCCTCTGTCAGTTTGCCCTGTTCCTCAATCTTAGCAAGGACAGTTTCCTTTCGTTCGGCTAGAGTCGTTAAGGATTTGTCCCGGTCAATAATGGCCTTGATCGCTACTTCATCTAAATTTCCCGTCATATCTTTTCGATAGCGGGCAATGAAAGGAATAGTTGAGCCTTCTGCGGTCAGACTCAATACGGTATCGATTTGTTTTAAGCTAACACCCAATTCTTGGGCTATTTTTTCATATTTATCCATAGCCTCTATTATAGCATATTTTGCTGCCATCAAGGGTGAGAGCGCCTCTTCTGGTCTCTGTTTCAGGGATTTTTCAGAGAATAATTTTGACCCTATGGTTCTTTCCTTTTATGCTCCATTTCCCCCTTGCTCTTTCCTTTTTGTTATAATGAAAGAAAATAAAAAGGAGGCCCAACAATGGCTATTAAATTCTCAAAAACAGATGATCTTGATAAAATGTTTGAAAATTTTGCGAGTTTTCCGGATGTAGAAAAGAAAGTAGAATTTCCTGAAGAAAAAAAGAAGGCAGAAACTGCTACAACTAAAGAAGCAAAGAAGGTTAAGTAATGACATTCTTTCAACACCTTCCCTCTAGCGTCTTGCAGGCTGGGGCTATTTTTCTCTCGATTATTATCGAAGCCCTACCGTTTGTCCTAATCGGAAGTATCATTTCAGGGATTATTGAGGTCTATATCACCCCCGAGAGGGTCTACCGCTTTCTTCCCAAAAATAAATTTGGGCGGATCTTCTTTGGGACCTTTATCGGCTTTATCTTTCCTTCCTGTGAATGTGGAATTGTTCCCATTATCAATCGCTTTCTAGAAAAGAAAGTTCCAAGTTATACTGCTGTTCCCTTTTTGGTGACAGCACCGGTCATCAATCCTATCGTTCTCTTTGCGACCTACTCAGCCTTTGGGAATTCTGTCAAGATGGCCCTCTACCGCGCCCTTGGTTCCCTACTGGTCGCAACGGTGCTAGGGATCTTTCTTGGTTTTATTCAGACAGATTCGATCCAAAAAGAACATCGTAAGGCTGTACATGAACATGATTTTAGGGACTTGAGCAAAGGTCAAAAGCTCTTCCAAGTCTTGGTGCAGGCGATTGATGAATTCTTTGATACGGGACGCTACCTGGTATTTGGTTGCCTCTTTGCTAGCCTCGTCCAAGTCTATGTCCCAACACGGATCCTCACTTCGATCAGTGCGACACCGGTTATTGCTATTCTCCTTCTCATGGTCTTGTCCTTCCTCCTCTCACTTTGTAGCGAGGCGGACGCCTTTGTTGGATCCTCTCTTCTAACAAGTTTTGGAGTAGCGCCTGTTCTTGCCTTTCTAGTGATTGGGCCTATGCTTGATGTCAAAAATCTCCTCATGATGAAAAATTATCTCAAGACCCGTTTCATCTGGCAATTTATTGGAATTGTGAGTGGAGTTGTGCTCCTTTATGCTTGGTTTGTGGGGGTAGTGCTATGATTCGTTTCTTGATATTAGCTGGCTATTTTGAGCTCACCATGTACCTGCAATTATCTGGTAAGCTCAATCAATACATCAACTTACACTATTCTTACTTGGCTTATATTTCCATGTTCTTGTCCTTTGTTTTAGCTCTTGTGCAGCTAATCATCTGGGTCAAGCAGATGAAGATCCACAGTCATCTCTCTAGCTTCTGGGCAAAAGTGGCGAGTATCTTCTTGCTCTGTATTCCTTTGTTTGTCGGGCTATTTTTCCCTACAGTGACACTGGATTCCCAAACAGTCTCTGCCAAAGGCTACCACTTCCCGGTTGCGGCTGGTTCTTCCAAGGAAATCCAGCAGGACGAAGGAACAACAACCCAGTATCTCAAACCAGATACTAGTAGCTATTTTACCAAGTCAGCCTATGAGTCAGAAATGAAGCAGGCGGCAAAGAAATATGTTGATAAAAAAGTGATCCAGGTGACCACTGAGAATTACATGGAAGTCATGGAAGTGATTTATGATTATCCTGACCAATTCGCAGGAAAGACGATCGAGTTGACCGGTTTTGTATACAATGACCCCAATAACAAGGACAGCCAATTCCTCTTTCGCTTTGGGATCATCCACTGTATCGCAGATTCCGGAGTTTACGGTCTCTTAACGACGGGTGCTCCGCAGCATTTCGAAAACAATACCTGGATCCATGCGAAAGGAACCTTGTCCATTGAATACCACAAGCAGCTCAAGCAAAACTTGCCTGTCCTTCACATTAGCGATTGCCAGACCATTACGAAACCTGCCAATCCATATGTCTACCGCGTATTCTGATGGAGCTTCCGTTGTAGATCAAAACATCTTATAACTGTTCAAGCTAGAATCCACATTGATTCTAGCTTTTTCTATGCTTTCCTCTCTAATCCTCTAATCCAAGCGGAAAATATTCTGAACAACGATTCCATCAAAGAAATCTTGTAGATTTTATGGTAAAATATGGTTAATAAAATAGGAAATAGGTACTTAAATGTCTTCAAAAGTTATTGTAACCATTTTCGGGGCCAGTGGAGATTTAGCCAAGCGCAAACTCTACCCATCCCTTTTTAGACTCTATAAATCAGGAAATCTATCTGAAAACTTTGCGGTTATCGGAACAGCCCGCAGACCATGGAGCAAGGAATACTTTGAATCGGTCGTGGTAGAATCCATTACAGATCTCGCAGATAGCCCTCAACAAGCTCAAGAATTCGCTAGTCATTTCTACTACCAAAGCCACGATGTCAATGATACCGAACATTACATCGCCCTGCGTGAATTGCAAAATAGCTTGGATGAAAAATACCAAACGGAACACAACAAGGTCTTCTTCTTGTCCATGGCTCCTCAATTTTTTGGAACCATTGCCAAACACCTCAAATCAGAAGGCATTGTGGATGGGCAAGGCTTTGAGCGCTTGATCGTTGAAAAACCTTTCGGTACAGACCTAGAAACGGCTAGTCAGCTCAACAAGGAATTGGAAGAAACCTTTGATGAAGAACAAATCTTCCGGATCGACCATTACCTTGGAAAAGAAATGATCCAAAATATCTTTGCCATTCGTTTCGGAAATCTTATTTTTGATAACCTTTGGAACCGAGATTTTATTGACAATATCCAAATTACCTTTGCTGAACGCTTGGGGGTTGAAGAACGCGGTGGCTACTATGATCACTCGGGGGCCCTTCGAGATATGGTGCAAAACCATACCCTTCAGCTTTTGTCATTGCTTGCCATGGATAAACCAGCTACCTTTACCAAGGATGCAATTCGGGCAGAAAAGGTTAAAGTTTTTGAGCAATTGCACAATCCAACAGATGACGAATTAAAGAAATTCTTTATCCGTGGTCAATACCATTCAGGTACGATCGAAGGGAAAAAAGATATCTCTTATCGCAGTGAGCCAAATGTCGACCCTGAATCTACTACGGAGACCTATGCTTCTGGTGCGTTCTTTGTTGATAGTGAGCGCTTCCGCGGTGTGCCTTTCTTCTTCCGTACCGGAAAACGCTTGACCCAAAAAGGAACCATGGTCAATGTGGTTTTCAAGCAAACCGACTCCATCTTTGGACATAGCTTGCAACCAAATATCTTGACCATTTATATCCAACCAAACGAAGGTTTCTCATTGAGTATCAACGGAAAAGAGGTCGGAGAAAAATTCAGTATCGCACCGATTTCCTTTTCTTACGAAACAGATGCGACCGCAACTGGGGCTTCACCAGAGCCTTATGAAAAATTAATTTTCGACGTTTTGAACAATGACTCAACCAATTACAGCCACTGGCACGAAGTCCGTGCTTCATGGCAATTGATTGACCGGATTGAAAAACTATGGGCTGAAAATGGAGCTCCGCTCTATGAATACAAGTCAGGATCCATGGGACCAACTGCATCCGATGATCTCCTTGCAGAATACGGAGCTGAATGGGTTTGGAAACCTGAACCTAAGAATTAAGGAAAGCCACCTTCTGGTGGTTTTTTTGATAGCGCAAGGAAACAAAAAGACAAATTGTTCTTCCAACAATTTGTCTTTTTCTATTCGACTCTTAAATCAAGCCTTCCAAGAGGCCTCTCATGAAGTTTTCTGAGTGGAATGGTCCGATGTCATCAATCTTTTCTCCGAAACCAATCAACTTCACTGGAATGTCCAACTCTTCGCGGATCGCAAGGACGACCCCACCTCGAGCTGTTCCATCGATCTTGGTCAATACAATTCCTGTCACAGGCGTAATTTTTGAAAATTCTTTAGCTTGCACCAAGGCATTTTGACCAGTTGATGCATCGAGGGCCAGCAAGGTTTCATGCGGTGCATCAGGTACCACACGCTTGATAATGCGGCCGATTTTTTCAAGCTCCGCCATGAGGTTGTCCTTGTTTTGCAGACGACCCGCCGTATCAATCATCAGAACATCAATGTTTTCAGCGATTGCACGTTCCATTCCATCAAAGACGACGCTAGCAGGATCTGACTTTTCAGGACCTGTTACAACTGGAACATCTACGCGGCGTCCCCATTCTGCCAGTTGAGCTACTGCTCCTGCACGGAAAGTATCTGCTGCAACCAACATGACTTTCTTGCCTTCTTGTTTGTAGCGATGGGCTAACTTCCCGATAGAGGTTGTTTTACCAACTCCATTGACCCCAACAAAGAGCATGACCGTAAGACCGTCTTGAAAACGAATGGCTTCATTAAATTGGCCATCCTTTTCATACAAGTCCACCAATTTTTCGATGATCACGCGCTTGAGAGCATCTGGTTTTTTGGCATTTTCCAAACGGGCTTCATAGCGCAACTCTTCGGTTAAATTAGAGGCCACTTGAACCCCAACGTCACTCATGATCAAGAGTTCTTCCAATTCTTCAAAGAATTCTTCATCAACTGAACGGAAATTGGCAAAGAAGGCATTGAGGCGTGCTCCAAATCCAGTTCGTGTTTTTTTCAAGCTACGATCATATTTTTCCTGAATGGTTTCTTGCTGAGGTGCGACCTCATCTTGAATTGGCTCTTCTGCCTCTTCAACAGTTCTTTCCTCAACGGCTGATGCAGCTTCTCCTTCCGGAAGTCTGGACTCGGCTTCTGCCACTTCTGAAGTTTCCTCCACTTGAGCGATCGCTTCTGATACTTCAGGTTCTGAAACCTCATCCTGATCTTCTACTAGATCTGGAGCCTCCTCTTCTGTCGTGATTCCTTCTACTAGCTCAGCGTCAGATGATGGAGAGGAAATTGGTGACTCTTCTTCCATTTCTGAACCGTTAGCCCCATCTGCTTCCTCACCATCTTCAGTTTCTTCCGCTTCTTCAAGAGGCTCAGTCTCCGTTTCATCAGCTAGTGGTGAAACTTCTTCAGGACTTGCTTCTGTTTGAACAGGTTCAAAAACAACTGGAGACTCCTCTACTGGTACTTGGTCTTCATTAGCTTTTTCTTCTACAAGAGGTTCCTCTGCCGGCTCTTCTTGAGCAACGGTTGAAACAGGTTGATGAGTGGCTGCAATTCGCGCTTTAAGATCTTGGTAATAAGCCTCCATATCTGCGATTTTTTGCTCTTCCTTGTCATTTAAGGTAGCCGCCGGCTCCTCTTTGACAGTTTCTTCAACCTCAGTACTTTCCGTCACTTCTTCAGAAGACGGAAGCACTTTTTCAGTTTCTTCTTTTTTTCCAAATAAACGATCAAATAATCCCATTTATTCACTCTCCTTTAGCACATAATTTTCAATTGCCCATGCGACGGCATCCTGGTCATTGGTCACAGGAGCCACAAGCGCTGCAACTTCCTTCACTGCTGGAATCGCATTGCCCATGGCAACCCCCAGTCCAGCCCACTGGATCATAGACAGGTCATTGGCTTCATCTCCACAGGCCATGACTTGATCTGCCTCAAGACCCAAAATAGCTGCCAGTGCCTCTAAACCTGTCGCCTTGTGAACATTTTTAGGGCACCATTCCAACAACATTTCCCGAGATTTAAAAATTTCATAGTCTTGAAATAAGTCCGGCTTGATCTGCTTTATCTCTGCATCTAAAAAGTCTTGATCGACGGCTGTCACACACTTGTTGTAGGAAATCGTGGATGGCAGGTCTTTAAAATCTGTCTCAATAAAGTTCAGGTAGGGATTGTAAAGGGAATAGAGAGACTTTCGATCTGCATAAATCTCATAAACCGTTCCCTCACTGATAGCATCCAGCGGAAGACCTAGACGGGCTGTTTCATCATGAATGGTTGCGACATCTTCTGGCGCCAAGACAACTTTTGAGAGGATTTCTCCATTATTTCGCTGCACTAGACCACCGTTGAAAGTAATCGTATACTCTTCTTTAAGGCCTGCTGTTCCCAATTCTTCTAAAAGAAAATCCATGGCTTTCAAGGGACGACCAGTGGTTAGAACCACCTTGACACCTTGGGTCTGTGCAGCAGCAAGGGCTGCTCTATTGCGAGGGGAGATCTTTTTTTCAGAATTGAGAAGGGTCCCATCTAAATCCAGCGCAATCAAGGAAATCTGACTCATACAATTTCCTCCATGTAGCGTAGGACAGAACCCGTCGTATGGTGGCCGATGACTTTTTCAGCAATCGCTAAGATTTCAGGACGTGCATTTTCTGGCGCTACAGGATGGCCCACGACTTGCATCATATGGAGGTCATTTAGGTTATCTCCAAAAGCCATCACCTGATCCATCGAGATCCCTAGTTTATCCGCTAAGGCGGTAATGGCCACTCCCTTATCGACATAATCGAGGACAATATCAATTGATTCAAAACCTGTCGTCATTGCTTTGACACCGGGAATATTCTCAGTGACCCATTGTTCACCTTCTAAGACCAGAGCTGCATCAAAGTTGGTGGTCAATTTGAAGATTTCATCCTGAATATCTGCTAGGCTTTTCACTTTTTGAATATTTTCATTGTAGTACTGACTCAAGGCCAGATAGTCGGGATCTACTGTTTCCAAGACATAGCTCCCCTTTTTCCCTGTCAAAAGCAATTTATTCGGGTCTGCATAAGGGGAGGATTTCAAAGCCTCAAAAACCCCCAAATAAAAGTCCTTGGACATGGTCGCTTCGTAGAGATCTTCTCCATGAAATTCTACCACACTACCATTTTCAGCAATGAAAATCATCTGGTCTTCAAATCCTTTAAAGAGGGATTTGAGTGAAAGGAGGGCACGGCCACTTGCAGCAGCAAAATAGATGCCTTTTTCTTTGCAGCTTGCTAATACCTTGCGTAAAAGCTCTTGATCGTACTGATGTTGGTCATTTAGAAAGGTTCCATCCATATCCGTAGCGATCAATTTAATATCATTATTCTTCATTTTCTAAGTCTTTCAATTTTACTGAGACGATTTTAGAAACCCCAGATTCCTGCATGGTCACACCATAGATGGAATCTGCAGCTGACATGGTTCCCTTCCGGTGCGTCACGACAATAAATTGGCTTTCCTTATCAAAGCGGTTCAGATAATCTCCAAAGCGCTTGACATTGGCCTCATCTAGGGCAGCCTCTACCTCATCTAGAATGACAAATGGAATGGTCTTGACACGAATAATCGAGAACAGGAGAGCCAAGGCAGACAAGGCCTTTTCTCCACCACTCATGAGGTTTAAGGATTGGATTTTTTTACCAGGTGGCTGCACAGAAATCTCAACACCAGCTGTCAGAAGATCTGGCTCTGTCAGAATCAAATCAGCAGAACCCCCACCAAACATTTGACGGAAAGTGACTTTAAAGGATTCACGAATGGCTTCAAAAGTTGATTTAAAGCGTTCCTTGACCTCGTCATTCATGTCGTTGATGGTAGACAGAAGCATATTTTTCGCAGCCAAGACATCCTCACGCTGGCTGGAAAGGAAATCAAAGCGCCCCTTCACCTCGTCGTACTGCTCGATCGCATCCACATTGACTGGACCAAGTGCCTTAATATCTTTTTCGATGCTCTTGAGCTGGTTTTCAGTTGCTGCAAGATTTTCAACAGGTTTGGCCTGTTCTTTGGCTTGGTCAAAGCTTTGCATGAATTCATCGGTAATTTGCGTTAAGAGTTTGTTCAAACGATCCGCATGCTTTTCACGTGTCGCTTCAGCCTTGGCTTGTTGACGAATCCACTCTTCGTTTTTCTTGCGAGCTTGTTCCATCTGTTCTGCCACATCTTCGGCCTGGCCTTCCAAATCATCTAGCTCAAAGCGTTTCCGAATGACCCCTTGTTCCAAGTCCGTTTTCTTGGCTTGGGCCTGTGCCAATTGATTGGCTAGCTGCTCCACATCTACTGTTTGAACTTGGGCATCGCCTTGTTCAATCAGCAATTGCAACTGATGCTCTTCTACTTCCAACTGGGAGATCGTTTCTTCCAAGCGACGAGCATCTGTTTGCTCATAGCTTTGTTGGCTCAACCATTCCGTCTGTTGAAGTCGCAATTCTGCCAATTGCTCTTGCAAGTTTTGTACTTTTTGTTGCAGAACATCTTTGTCCGACTTCATTGTTTCAATGTCGCGGTTCAAATTTTCTTTTTGAAGCTCAATTTCTGCCAATTGCTCAGTAAGGGATTCCAGCTCTTCTTGGAGAGACTGGGTCGCATCTGTTGCCAATTCTGACTTCAAAGCTTCTAAGAGTTCCTGAATTTCTTTCAGTTGCTCTTGGCTTTGTTGGTAGGCCAATTGGGCCCGCTGTTGCTCTAGACGCGCTTGCTCACCTTGGCTTTGAATAGAGGCCAGGTATTCTTGCGCCTGCTTGAGCAGATTGTCCTTGGTCTCGACCTCCTGCTCTGCTTCTCTCAAACGAGCATCCAGAGCTTGCATTTCCTGCTTCAAACTATCTAATTCTGGTTTGACAAAAACCGTATTTTGGGAGCGATTGGCACCACCGGCATACGATCCTCCGGTCCGCAATTCGGTCCCATCCAAGGTCACCATCCGAACTTGATAATTGACTTTACGAGCCGCCTCACGCGCATGCTCCGTCGTGTCAAAGATAGCCGTTACTCCAAGCAGGTTTTGGAAAATCTGTTCAAACCGATTTTCATAGGTCACTAAGTCACTCGCAATTCCTAGAAATCCTGCACTGGCTTGAATCAATTCCAAATTCCGAGGAGATAGTTGACGGGCTTTGATGGTCGTGAGCGGAAGGAAGGTTGCCCGTCCCAAGCGATTGCGTTTCAAGAAATCGATCGCTCGTGTTGCGGCCTTTTCATCCTCGACAATGATCTGTTGGCTGCTAGCTCCCAGAGCAATTTCAAGCGCTGTTTGGTAGTCTTTTGAAAAACTTAAATTCTCACTAACAGCCCCACAGATGCCTCCTAGACGATCTGCTTCTTGCAAGACGCTCTTGACGCCTGCATAGAAGTTACTATGGTTCTTCTGAATGGCTTCCAAACTATTGATCCGCGCTCGTTTGTTCTTGCTCTCATCCATCAAGTCAAACATGGTAGTTTGAGCCTCTTGGTAGGCAGCTTTGGCCTGCTCCACTTTTACCAATTGATCTTGGTATTCTACTAATAGACCTTTGACCGTCGCTTGTGCCTGATCCAACTCTTCCAATTGTCGAACTTCTTTTTCCTTGGCAGCTTCAAAATTGGATTGCGCCTTGGTCAAGTCCTCTTGACGATGACTAGATTCTTGTAGGAGTGCTTGGATCCGGCTCTCAATAGCTGTCCGCTCATTAGATTTTTCAGCCTCCATCTGCAAGAGCGCGACATACTGCTCACGTAGATGCTCAATGACTTGTTCCGGATCTTCTTCATAGTTGGCTAATTCTTTTTCCAACTCTTCTTGTTGCAGACGGTTCTCTGCCAGTCTTTGTTGAAGCACAGCTAGCTTCTCTTGTTTTTGAGCCAGCTCTTTTTTTGCTTCTTCCAGACGGGCCAAAACAGCATCCAGCCGCTCAAGATTTTCCCTGCGACTATGGGCTGCTTGACTCGATTGCAACTTAGCGACTTCGATTTGCTTTTCCAAATCACTGATCAAACGAGTGACCTCTAGCAAACTTGCCTGGTCCTCAGCTAGACTTGCATCCAACTGATGGCGGGCTTTCTTAATGCGCAAGTTATCCTCTTCCAAGACCTGACGACGTTGGTAATAAGAGGCCAACTGTTCTTGAATGGCTTTTTCTTCTTGATCAGCCTTTTCATAGAGATCCTTTGTCAGATCTACTTGAGCGACCAAAACGTCCAGTAAGAGAACCTGGCGTTCTTGGTCTAATTCCAAGAAACGACGAGCAACCGTCGCTTGCTTTTCAAGAGGCTGGATTTGTCCTTCTAATTCATAGAGGATGTCTTCTAGACGGTCCAAATTCTCCTGGGTTTGGTTGAGTTTGGTCTCCGTTTCCTTGCGCCGCGTCTTAAATTTCAAGACACCGGCAGCTTCTTCAAAGATGGCCCGGCGTTCTTCCGGTTTGGAGTTAAAGATTTCCTCTACACGACCTTGGGAGATAATCGAGAAAGAATCCCGTCCTAATCCCGTATCCATGAACAAATCATGCACATCTCTGAGACGTACTTTCTTGCCATCGATCTTGTACTCGCTGTCACCCGAGCGATAAATATGGCGTTCGACCCGAATTTCTTTCCCCGCTTGTTGGATAAAACCATCCTGATTATCTAAGACAACCGTGACACAAGCATAATTCAGCGGTTTACGCGATTCTGTCCCTGCAAAGATGACATCGGGCATCTTGCCCCCACGTAGACTCTTGACACTGGATTCACCCAAGGCCCACCGTAGGCTCTCTGTGATATTTGATTTTCCAGATCCATTAGGCCCTACAACGGCAGTAACCCCTTTGTCAAATACGACCTTGGTCTTATCCGCAAAGGATTTGAAGCCTTGGATTTCAATCTCTTTTAGATACATGAGCCATCATTCCTCGTTTCAACTGCATTGCGGGCTGCTTCCTGTTCCGCTAATTTCTTGGAGCGACCATGACCGTGTCCTAGGGTTTTGCCGTTCACGAACACTTCCACTTCAAACTCCTTTGCATGAGCGGGACCAGACTCATTTACCACTTGGTACTGAATTTCCACATCCCCGTGAACCTGCAACAGTTCTTGCAAACGGGTCTTGTAGTCAATAACTTGGGAAAATTGACCCGTTTCCACCTTGGGAATCATGACCTGATAGACAAAGCGCTTGACCGCTTCCACACCTTGATCTAAGAGCAAGGCACCTAAAAAGGCTTCAAACAAATCGCCAAGAATCGTATCGCGGTCCCGACCGCCTGATTTTTCTTCGCCTTTGCCTAGTTTAATATAACGGTCAAATTGGCAATCCCGAGAAAAACCAGCCAAACTTTCTTCACGGACAATCATGGAACGGAATTTAGACAAATCTCCCTCAGGTCTGTTTGGGTGTTCCTTATACAAATATTCGGAAATAACTAATTGAAGAACAGCGTCTCCTAAAAATTCCAAACGTTCGTTATGTGAAATTTTTAAGAGGCGGTGCTCATTGGCATAAGAGGTGTGTGTAAAAGCTGTATCTAATAAACTGCTATCTGAAAAAACGATCTGAAACCGTTCCGATAACAGGGCTTGTAATTTCTCCATAGGAAGCCTACTTTCTAATAAATTCATACTCTTAAGTATACCAAAAAAGAAGCACGAACGCACTTCTTTTCCTAGTTCTAGAGCCTAAATTCTCCAATTTTAATCAGGATTTTCCTCTGTTGGATTTTCAGGCTTATTAGGGATCACTTTTAAGAGATAATAGGTGATAAAAATCGTCAAAGCCCCTAGAGCAAGCTTCACCCAAATAATCGGGGCCAGATAGATCGAAATCCCCATCAGAATGTAGATCTGAAGAAGGATCCATTTCTTCCGTTCTTTGGCAATCGATTTGGTCTCTCGGTAATCCGCTACATATGTTTGATAAAGCTTGGTTTGGTTGAGCCAAGTTTCAAAGCGTTTGGAACTTTTAGCAAAGCAGGCCATCGATAGCAATAAAAAGGGAGTCGTCGGTAAAATCGGTAATGGAATCCCAATAATTCCTAATCCCAAAGACACAAAACCAATCGTAAGATAAACAAGGCGCATTTACTTCTCCTTTGTATGATTCTTTTTTCGTAATCACTCTACTGCGTTCACATCTGACATTCGAAGTATCATCTTAGAAGGGTCTGACATTCCATCGACAATCTTCATTTGCTCCTCATTCAATGGTAATAATATCAGAGTTGCTGTATGAGAAGGTAATTCGCCGCTATCCTTGATGAAATAACTTACCTTTTGATTATCAAAAATAGTCTTTCCATCATAAGACCAAGAAATTGAAAAATTCAAATCTTTCTTGATATCCACATCTGTCTTATTGACCAACATGAGCGCTGCTCTTCCTTCAGATACAGCCCCAGTAAAGTAGACTACCATATGACCTTCACTACCAACTTCAGGATGTTCCTTAACCAATTTTTTTCCTAGCTCGATGAGATCAGACGTCTTTCCTTCATATTGAGGGGCCACCACAAATTTCAAACCTTTTTCTTCTTTATCTTTAGAAGACTCTGATACTTTTGTTTCCTTCGTCGTTTGATTGGAAGTCGACTCTTTCGTAGCTTGCTTAGACTGACTACAAGTAGTTAAAGCAACCAAACCAGCCAGTAATAACATCATTTTTTTCATTTATTATCTCTCCTCTACTTTCGTGACTCTCACTCAGAATTCGTTCTTTCCTATCATACACGAATTTTGGGTAAAGAGCAAATTCAGTACTAGATATAGATTTCCTCAAATAGGCAGATAAAAAACCACCCGAAGGTGGTTTTCTATCTTATATCTTCGTCAAAGGGGTCGCGGTATCTGGCGAGGTATCTAACACCTCAAAATCATGGCCAACAGCTAGATCTGCTCGAGCCAGTTGATTCTCCATGGTCATATGGGCCAATTCTTTGATATTGTTCTCTTTTGACAAATGACCCAGATAAATCTTCTTGGTGCGATTTCCCAAGGTCCGGATCATGGCATCCGCCCCGTCTTCGTTAGAAAGGTGGCCTAGATCTGACAAGATCCGCTGCTTCAAGCGCCAAGCGTAAGAACCTGCTCGAAGGATCTCTACATCATGGTTGGACTCAATCAGATAGCCATCTGCATCCGCGACGATGCCTGCCAAGCGATCGCTCACATAGCCTGTATCCGTCAGCATGACGAAGCTTTTGCCATCCTTCATAAAGCGATAGAATTGAGGGGCTGCAGCATCGTGACTGACCCCAAAACTTTCGATATCGATATCGCCAAATGTCTTGGTCTTCCCCATTTCAAAGATGTGCTTTTGAGCATCATCGACCTTTCCTAGATACTTGGTGCCTTCCATAGCCTTCCAAGTCGCTTCATTAGCATATAGATCCATGCCATATTTCCGCGCTAAAACACCCACACCATGGATATGGTCTGAGTGTTCGTGCGTAATCAAAATGGCATCTAAGTCTTCTGGTTTACGATCAATTTCAGCCAATAGTCCCGTAATCTTTTTCCCTGATAGCCCTGCATCAATAAGCAGTTTTTTCTTTGGCGTCTCAAGGTAGAAAGAATTCCCACTAGAACCTGAAGCTAAAATACTGTACTTAAATCCCTCTTCTGTCATTGACTCCTTATTCTTCCTCTTCTGTATCCCAGTCGTCTTTAATAGCATCTTTGTCGTACGGCAAGACAATGGTAAAAGTAGATCCCTTGCCATATTCACTCTTGGCCCAAATAAAGCCTTTGTGTTGCTTAACGATCTCCTTAGCAATGGCTAAGCCCAGACCAGTCCCACCTTGGGCCCGGCTACGCGCCTTATCCACTCGGTAAAAGCGATCAAAAATGCGCGGCAAGTCTTTCTTTGGAATCCCCAAGCCCTCATCTGAGATGGAGATAATCAACTGGGCATCTGTCGTTTTCATCCCTACCTTGATCTTTCCACCATCAGGTGAGTACTTGATGGCATTGTTCAAGATATTGTCTATCACCTGGGTCATTTTATCCGTATCAATTTCAACCCAAATTGGGGTGATCGGATATTCCCGGATCAGTTCATACTTCTTGGTATCTTCTTGCGATTGACTCTTGATCTTATCAAAGCGGTTCAAAATAAAGGTGATAAAGGCCGTAAAGTTGGTCAACTCGATGTCCAACTGACTGGTTTCATTATCGATTCGTGACAAGCTTAATAGATCTGTGACCATGCGCATCATGCGGTTGGTTTCATTGAGTGAAACCTTGACAAAATCTGGTGCTACTGGCTCTGACAAAGCACCATCGTCTAGGGCTTCCAGATAGGATTTCACACTGGTCAAAGGAGTCCGTAATTCATGACTCACATTGGAAACAAAGAGGCGACGCTCCCGCTCTTCCTTGTCCTGCTCTGTCGTATCGTGCAAGACAGCTACCAGACCAGAGATAAAACCTGACTCGCGACGAATCAAGGCAAAGCGCACACGAAGACTTAAGTATTCCCCATTTTCATCCTGGGAATCGATGGTCAATTCTGGTACTTCTGTAATCAAGCTGCGCAGATCATACTCGTCTCCAATCGAAAGCAAATCCAGAATACTGGTATTGAGCACCTCATCTGGATTAACATTCAATTGCTTGGCTGCCATTTCATTGACCATGATGATCTGACCACGTCTGTTGGTCGCAAGCACCCCGTCTGTCATGTAAGAAAGGATACTGGTCAAACGCTTGGTTTCTTGTTCCAAGTTTTCATGCGTCAGGCGAATAACCTCCGACAGATCATTAATGCTATTGGTCATATCTGTCAGTTCTGGACTTCCTTGCATGTCGACCACTTCGGAATAGTCCCCTGCAATCAGATCCTTAATTTTAGCGTTTAATTGTCTGAGCTTGATATTGTCCCTACGGTTTTCTAGCAAAAGCAAGGCTACCACAATGATAAACCCAACCGTAATCAGAACAAAGACAAAGTTCGACGACATTACAAATTGTTTTAGTTGATCAATCATTGTTTCTCATATAATATCCGACACCACGGCGGGTCAAGATATATTCTGGACGTCCCGGTGTGTCCTCGATTTTTTCACGCAAACGACGAACTGTCACGTCCACTGTCCGAACATCACCAAAGTAATCATAGCCCCACACCGTCTCAAGAAGGTGTTCACGGGTCATCACTTGACCGACATGGGTCGCAAGGTGATAGAGCAATTCAAATTCGCGATGGGTCAAGTCCAATTCTTTGTTGCCTTTTTGAACCAAGAAGGCATCTGGAAGAATGTGAAGATCACCAATGACAATTTCCGTATCGGCATCATTTTCAAGCTGAGGATCAGCCGCAAACTCAGAACGACGCAACAAGGCTTTCACACGCGCTTGCAATTCCCGATTCGAGAAGGGTTTGGTCACATAGTCATCCGCACCGATTTCAAGCCCGATGACCTTATCAAATTCCGTATCCTTAGCAGATAGGACAATGATCGGCACATTGCTAGTCTTACGAATCGTACGCGCCACTTCCAAACCATCAATCTCTGGCAACATCAAATCAAGAATAATAATATCCGGATTTTCAGCCGCAAAGACCTCTAAAGCTTCCCGACCATCAAAGGCTGTCAATACCTCATAGCCTTCTTTTGCCATGTTAAATTTGATAATATCTGAAATTGGTTTTTCATCATCAACTACTAATATTTTTTTCATCTTACATACCTGTTTCTAATGATACTTTTCCTTATCAATCTCTATCTTCTTATTATATCAAACTTATGAAGAAATGTGGAGTCTCAATTGCTGGACTTTCCAATAAGACAAAGCAAAAAGACTGAGATCGTTACATCTCAATCTTTTTATTTTTTCATTATTTCTCAACACGTGATTTGTTGGAGATATCAGCTAGGATTGCTGCTACAAACTCATCATCTTTAAACATTAAAACGGTATCTACTTTCAGAGGAGATACCGTTCTCCTTCTTTGAATAAGGAATCTAAAATTTCTGACTTTCTCTATCTGTTCAATTGATAGATTTCTTCAGAGAAAGAATGTAAAATTTTTGATATAATATGCAGGATGGACTGATGGATATTTAAAAGATAATGTTCAAAAGAATTACAAATGAGAATTAAAAACATGTCAGTTTGGACAGAAGTCTCTCTACCATCATCCATGCAGAAACAAGATTATATGAAATAAAAGGAGTAACCAATGTCCGGAAACTATTCAACACGTGAATTCCGCGAGAAACTATATGATGACCTTCATGTTCGATTAAGAGATACAGTGATTTTGATGTGTTCGATTTTTATTGCCTCTATAGGTCTAAATATGAATTCAACAGCTGTCATTATTGGAGCCATGCTGATTTCCCCTCTTATGACACCGATTATTGGACTGGGGTTTGGTTTAGCTATTTTTGATACGCGTTTAATCAAGC
>NZ_KV811501.1:28998-29706 GCF_001813105.1 Streptococcus sp. HMSC072C09
CTCCAACCATTTGGGATGTTCTCATTGCTATTGCGGGTGGGATAGCAGGTGTCATTGGTTCAAGAAAAAAAGAAGCAAACAATATCGTGCCAGGAGTAGCTATTGCAACAGCTCTGATGCCACCTATCTGCACTGCAGGCTATGGTTTAGCTAATGGAAATGTACGATTTTTATTTGGGGCTCTCTATCTTTTCTTGATCAACTGTGTCTTTATCATGCTAATCAATATTGTTGGAACAAGAATTATGATGAGACAATCTCCCTTAAGTTCATTTAAAGAGCTAAACATGAAAATGAGAATTGGGTTGATCTCCTTGATTGTATTATTGGTTCTTCCAGCCAGCTATTCAGCAGTCACTCTGACGATGGATCAAGCACGAAAAGAAGGGATCAAACAGTTTGTAGGAAAAGAGTTTGCCAATCATACGATCATTAATCAAGTCTACAAGTCAAGTAGCAATGAATTGGTCTTGACAGTTGTTGGAGATCCGATTTCAGAAGAAGAATTAGAAACCATTCGCCAAAAACAAGACTCTTACGGTATTCAATCTGTTCAATTGAAAGTCAATCAAGTCCATAATTCGACAAAATTAGATAGTGAGACGACCAAGGAATTTTACGAAAACATTGACAAGTATATCGATCAAAAACTCTCTGAAAAAGATTCTCAAAAAGATCTCGTAAAAGAAAATGAAGCAGACAAGGATT